>JAYUFJ010000140.1:0-5803 GCA_043738775.1 Flavobacterium sp.
TAATTTGTTTTTTCACGAATTAGAAAGTAATGAAAGTGAAATTATTTTTGAAAATGAAAAAACAAATTATAACTTGTATAAGAATTCGAGAGTTTTAATTGCAATAAAGTAACTTCTTTAATTCCTTTTGGTCCATAAATATATAAATCATTCAATCTATTTAATAACGAAAAAGTAGAAATCAAGCCTATCAATCCGTAAAAATGATCTCCGTGAAGATGCGAAATAAAAATATGTTCAATTCGCGAAAATTTTATTTTATTTTTTCTTAATTGAACTTGGGTTCCTTCTCCGCAATCAATTAAAAACATTTGATTTTTAATTTCTAAAACTTGTGAAGTTGGATTTGTAATTGTTCTTGGAGTTGCAGCATAACATCCCAAAATAGTTATTTTTAACCTTTTACTTGTCATCAGAATTGTTAATAATTTTTGAATATTTAATAATCTGATAAACAGTAAAAATTAGTGCTGCTCCGGTTATACTTAATCTTAAATAATCAAATTCAGTAGATTTAAAGGCTAAAAAAAGTCTTGAAAAAAAGTTGTAAGTAAATACAAACAATAAAACTACGTTTAAGTATAAAAATGTTTTTGGTGATAAATTCATTTGATTTTTTTATTTTTTAAAATCCTAAATCTCGCTCAATTTCTTCCATTTCAATAATATCGTGCGCTTCTTGCAAAGTTGGAACAACAATCATCTTTGCAGGAATTTTGTTAAAATCAATATTTTTTGCCACTAAAACTAATGATTTTTTTAGTTTTTTATGTGCTTTAGTCAGGTCTGCAAAAAATTTAATTTCGTTTAACGTTATATTATCCAGTTTTGAAATATCTAAAATCAAATTATGATTTTGAAAACTATAATGTTGACTAGTAACTTTTTCAAGAAACGAGTTTAAATCGCCTTGTGTATCTTTTATGGTAATTGTATGTCCTTTTTGTTCTACTTTCATTTTACTTTTTTTCAAATAATCTAATGTCATTATTTTCTAAAATTGCTTTTTCAAATCCATTTAAACCTACTTGAAACATTACTTTTGCTAATTTTTGACTCGTTACTCCTATGTTTGGATAAATCACATTCAAAAAAGGTTTATATAAAATTCGCATTAACTTGTAAGTAAAATTGGGTTCTTTACGCTTAATAACCGGAAAAATATATCCAGGTCGAAAGGTATAGGTTTTATTAAATTTCAAATTAAATAAAATATTTTCGGCAACTCCTTTATCTTTAGCAAACATAATCTTACTTTTTTCGCTTTGGTCGGCACCTTGACCACTCAAAAAACAAAAAGTAGTTTTTTCATTATTTTTTCTCAACAATTCGGCAACCGATTTAGTAAAATCAATAGTGATTTTTGCGAAAATATCTCTTGAAACTGCACCAGTGTATACTCCAATACAGTAATAACAAATATCAATATTTTGAAAAAAAGTTGCAATTGGACTTAAATTTAAAAAATCGTCGTGAATAACTTCAATCAATTTTAAATGTTCTATTCCAGATTTTTTTCTAACTATTGATATAATTTTACAAACATCGTAACTATGCAAACATTCTTGCAAAATCAAATTTCCAATCATTCCGTTTGAACCAAGCAAAAGTACATTTTTCATCAAGATTTGATTTTTAATTGATATCCAATTTCATCAAGAAATCGGTTTGCTCGTCGTCACCCATCTTAAAAATATGTGTGTCAAATTTTTTAAAATTATTTTTTTCGTAAAATCGTAATGCAGGATTATTTTTTTCCCAAACTCCTAACCAAATATAGTTTAAATTTTTACTCTTTGCAATTTCAATTGCTTTAGCAAGCATCAAATCAGCTAGTTTTTTTCCTTGATACTCTTTTGAAACATAAATTCTTTCAATTTCTAAACTAGTTTTATCTTGTATCTCGGTTTGTGCATTAGCAAAATTCACTTTTAAATAACCAATTACTTCTGTATTAATTTTAGCAAAATAAAATTCAGAAAAGTTATTATTTATTTCAGATTTCATTTTTTCAATTGTAAATGCGGTATTTACATAAAAATCAAGATTTTCTTTGGTATTATGTTGTTCAAAAAACACAACAAATTGTTCTTTGGCAAAGTTTAAAAGAATTTGAGCGTCGGATAAAACAACTCTTTCAAGTACGTAAGTGTTATCGTTCATTTATTTTTGAATTTTCGAAGCTAATAAATAGGTAACCGCCATTCGAATAGCAACTCCGTTTTCAACCTGATTTAAAATTAACGATTGTCCAGAGTCGGCAACATCAGAGGTGATTTCAACACCTCTATTTATTGGTCCGGGATGCATAATAACTATTTTTTTATTTAATGAATCCAACAACTCTTTATCAATACCATATTGTTGAGCATATTCACGAGTCGATGGAAAAAAATTAACATCCATACGTTCGTTTTGAACACGCATCATATTAGCAACATCGCACCATTGAAGGGCTTTTCGTAAATTAGGCTCAACAGATACACCTAAACTTTCAATATATTTTGGGATTAAAGTTTTAGGTCCGCAAACTTTCACTTTTGCTCCTTGCATTTGAAGTGCAAAAATGTTCGATAATGCCACTCTTGAATGTAAAATATCTCCTACTATTACTATTTTTTTACCCTTAACTTCTCCCAATTTTTCTCGAATTGAATAGCTGTCTAAAAGTGCTTGAGTTGGATGTTCGTGTGTTCCATCGCCAGCATTTATTATACTTGCTTTAACATTTTGCGATAAAAAATAGGCAGCCCCAGGATTGGAGTGACGCATCACTACCATATCTACTTTCATTGAAATTATATTTTGAACGGTATCAATTAAAGTTTCCCCTTTTTTTACAGATGATTGTGCAGCTGAAAAACTAATTACATCGGCAGAAAGTCGTTTTTGAGCCAATTCAAACGAAAGTTTGGTACGGGTTGAATTTTCAAAAAAAATGTTGGCAATAGTAATGTCTCGAAGTGAAGGTACTTTTTTTATCGGACGATTTATTACTTCTTTAAATTGGTCGGCGGTTTCAAAAATCAAATCAATATCTGACAATTTCAGATATTTTATTCCTAATAAATGGTTTACTGATAATTGGCTCATTTTGTTTAGGTTGTTGTTTGATTTGTAATAAGATAAACTGCATCTTCACCCTTGTTTTCAAGCCAAGATACTTTTACTTTTTCATTGTTTATAGCATCTACTTGCCGTCCTCTATAATCGGGTTGAATAGGTAAATGCCGACTAAATCGACGATCAATTAACACTAAAAGCTCCACTTGTGATGGTCGCCCAAAAGACTGAATTGCAGTTAAGGCTGCATTAATACTTCGTCCGGTGAATAGAACATCGTCAATAAAAACTACTTTTTTGTCTTCAACAATAAAATTGATTTGAGTTTTATTGGCTTCGAGTGGTTTTTCACTTCGGCGAAAGTCATCACGAAAAAAAGTAATGTCTAAAAACCCTAATTGTATGCTTTTAACTTGGTATTCGGTTTCAAGAATTTGTTTTATGCGTTTGGCTAAAAATGTTCCTCTTGGCTGTAAACCAATTAAAATGGTGTTTGAAAAATCAAGATGTTTTTCGATTAACTGACAAGCCAAACGATGTAAAATTATAGTAACTTCGTGCGAAGATAATAAGATTTTTTGGCTCATTTGGGGTTTTTAAGTTTAAACAAAATTAGTAATTAATTTTAGATTTCAAATTTTAGATTTTAGATTTTTTTAAAAAAACCCTAAACTATATCGAATAGCCCCGATTGCAGTGAAAATCCCACTCGCCCTTGCGAGTGGATTGTAATGTAAAGCGGGAATCCAAATTTTAAAAAAATCCGAAACTGATGCTTCAAAAAAAATTAAGCATACATTTTAGTTCTTAACTCTTTAACACCTTCATTTTCAAGGTAATCATCAAATGTCATATAGCGATCTATTACACCTTTTGGTGTAATTTCAAGTATTCTGTTGGCTACGGTTTGTGCAAATTCGTGATCGTGAGTGGTTAATAATTGTGAACCTTTAAAGTTTTTTAACGAGTTGTTGAAGGCCGTAATCGATTCTAAATCAAGGTGAGAAGTTGGCTCATCGAGCATTAAAACGTTGGCTCGCATTAACATCATTCGTGAGAGCATACAACGTACTTTTTCTCCGCCCGATAAAACTTTACAAGTTTTTAAGGCTTCTTCTCCAGAGAAAATCATTTTTCCGAGAAAGCCACGAATGTTTACTTCGTCACGCTCTTCTTCGGTTTTTGTATATTGACGCAACCAATCAACAAGATTTAAATCGCTTTCAAAAAAAGCATGGTTATCGGCCGGAAGGTAGGATTGATTGGTAGTAATTCCCCAATCAAAAGTGCCAGCATCTTGTTTTTGATAACCGTTTAATATTTGATAAAACGCTGATGTTGCTCGAGAATCTTTTGAAATCACTAGTACTTTGTCGCCTTTTGCCATATTCAAATCGACATTTTTAAACAATACTTCACCATCTATTGTAGCGCATAAACCTTCAACGTGTAAAATTTGGTCGCCAGCTTCTCGCTCGGTATCAAAAATAATTGCAGGATAGCGTCGTGAAGATGGTCGAATTTCGTCTAAATTTAATTTGTCTATCATTTTTTTACGTGACGTGGCTTGCTTTGATTTGGCTACGTTGGCACTAAAACGACGAATAAACTCTTCTAATTCTGCTTTCTTTTCTTCGGCTTTTTTATTTTGTTGTGCCCTTTGTTTTGCTGCCAATTGGCTGCTTTCGTACCAAAAAGTATAGTTACCAGAATAGTGGTTTATTTTTGAAAAATCAATATCAGAAATATGTGTACATACAGAATCTAAAAAGTGTCGGTCGTGCGAAACTACAATTACTGTATTTTCATAATTTGCCAGAAAATTTTCCAGCCATTTTATGGTTTCATAATCCAAATCATTGGTTGGTTCATCCATAATTAACACATCTGGATTACCGAAAAGTGCTTGCGCCAAAAGTACACGAACCTTTAATTTTGCATCCATATCGGCCATTAAAGTATAGTGAAACTCTTCTAAAATACCTAAATTGGAAAGTAAAGAGGCTGCAGCAGAATCGGCATTCCAACCATTCATTTCTTCAAATTTAACTTGTAATTCACCAATTCTATCCACTTTATCGTCAGTATAATCGGCATACAATTTGTCCAATTCATTTTTAATTGCGTACAAAACTTTATTGCCAATCATTACGGTTTCTAATACTGTATTTTGATCAAAAACATTGTGATTTTGATTCAAAACCGACATCCGTTTTCCTGGCTCTAAATGAACATGACCCGAAGTTGGGTCGAATTCGCCAGAAAGAATTTTTAAAAAAGTAGATTTTCCTGCTCCGTTGGCACCAATAATTCCGTAACAATTGCCGTGAGAAAATGTGGTATTTACTTCGTCGAAAAGAATTCGTTTGCCAAATTGAACCGATAAATTAGAAACTGAAAGCATTTTTTGTTTTGTTAAATTTGGTGCAAAAGTAGTAAAAAGTGTTCGATTTTTGGTAATAAGATTTCAGTTTTGTTCAATGAATATATATATTTAAAAAATTAATTTTACATGAACAATTTTTATTACCATTTGAAACTATTAAAAGTAACTATATTATTGTTTTTGTTAATTAACGTCTTGTGAATTGGCGTCAGTTGGGGATTTGGTTAGCCAAATGTCCCGATAGCTTTCGGGATTTAAGACCGAACTTCCAAGTACAAAACCAACTTTAATCCCGATAGCTATCGGGAGCCTAAAACCCCAATTGCGCCAAGCATCTATGTAAAAGCAGTAACT
>JAYUFJ010000141.1:0-2069 GCA_043738775.1 Flavobacterium sp.
AAAAAAACACCTATTTCGTGAATTTGGGCAGAGAGACTGGTTGAACCAATACTTATTAAAAAATAGGTTACTAAAAGTAGTCGTTTCATCAATTAAAAATTGCGTGCAAATATAATAATTTAACGTATGCCAAAAACACGAAATTTGTTTTTATGTAAAATTAAAATTGCGCTGATTAAAATTATATGTCTCATAAATCAAATTAAGACTATTTATGAAACGAAAAACTTAGTAAAGTAGTATGTTTTGTATAATTTTAATTTCTTTTGTCTTCACCCCAAAGTAATTTTTTACGAAGTGTTTTAAAAAATGATTCTTCGGAAATTTCAACCATATTGATTTTAAAAGGTGTTTTTTTAATTTTTAAAACGGCATTATTTGATACTGAAGCAATTCTAGAATCTAATGATACTAAGTAATTTTCTTCACGACCCGAAACCCGCAATTCAATTTCGGTTGAATCGGGAATAACTAGTGGGCGGGCGTTTAAATTATGAGGAGCAATTGGTGTAATTACCAATGCTTTAACATCAGGAGTTAAAATTGGTCCGCCACAACTTAATGAATATCCTGTTGATCCTGTTGGTGTTGAAATTATTAAACCATCTGCCCAATATGAGTTTAGATATTCACCATCTAAATAAGTTTCGATAGTAATCATAGCAGTGGTGTCTTTTCGACTAACGGTAACTTCATTCATTGCAAAATTCAAATCGGCTATTTCTTCAATTCTTGGATTCGATTCTAAACTTAATAACGCTCTTTTTGAAATAGTGTATTTTTTTTCAAGAACCAATTGTAAAAATACTCCAATATTTTCTTTTTGAACTTTTGCCAAAAAACCTAGTCTGCCTGCATTTACTCCTAAAATTGGTATTCCCGAATCACGAACAAATGTTGCTGCTCGCAAAATTGTTCCATCACCTCCAATGCTTATTAATATATCGAACGAAGCATCTAAATCTAAATAAGTGGCAAAGGTTTTATATTC
This sequence comes from Flavobacterium sp., assembly GCA_043738775.1. GTDB lineage: Bacteria > Bacteroidota > Bacteroidia > Flavobacteriales > Flavobacteriaceae > Flavobacterium. The sequence continues at coordinate 992 of JAYUFJ010000141.1, forward strand.
TTTTTTAACAATTTCTTCTTTATATAAAATAGCTAAAAACTTTTGTTCGATTACTAAATCAACCTTGTTTTCATTAAAAAACACAAAAATATCACGAATAATTGGTCGTGTGTCGTTTTCATAATATTGTCCGAAAATGGCAACTTTCATAGAAATTTTAGATTTTAGATTTTACATTTCAGATTTCTATTTTCTTTCAACTTTTTTCTAATTATTTAGTTTAAATATTCAAATACTTATTCAAATACTCCGAGCGTTCTTTTAACGCGCTCAAATAATTGTCTTCTTGATGTTCCGAAATAATTTCGTAATTGTAACGTCGAAAGGTTTGAATAATTTCGTTTAAACTTCCCATAGCAATTTTTATTGTAATCTCGACAGTCGAAACATCTGCATCTGAAACAAAAATGCCCAAAACCTTTCCGTTATTACTTTCAACAATTTGAGCAATTTGGCTCATCGTATAGTCTAAGATTTCTTTTTTAACTATTATAATTCCGCCTTGTTCCTTTAAAAATGGAGTTTCAGAGAAAAACTTTACCACATCTTCTAATTCGTAATAACCCGAGTATAAATTATTTTCATCTAAAATCGGCACAACATTGGTATGATTTTTTGCAAAAACTTCCATAACATCAAGCCAAATCATATTTTTTCGAGCATAAAAGCCTTCTAAACCATATTTATAATCCGAAACTTTTTTATCAGAATCAAAAGTTTCAACATCATCAGATGCAATGCTCCCAATATAAATCCCTTCATCTAAAACTGGAAAATGCGAATATGAAACTTCCGAAAAAAAATCTTGAACATCATTAATAATTTGTTGACTATCAATGGCTTTATGGTCGTTATTAATGTAATCGTTAATTTCGGAAATCATAGCAATAAAATATTTGTTGCAAAATAATCAAATTTTAATACATAAATCGAAATTTGACTTTGTATTTTTGTAAAGGTAATAGTAATTTGTAACAAACTCAAAAATAGTATGACAAAGTTAAGTGTAAATATCAATAAAATTGCAACATTACGAAATGCTCGTGGTTCCGATTATCCTAATTTAGTTCAATTTGCA
>JAYUFJ010000142.1:0-5779 GCA_043738775.1 Flavobacterium sp.
AAGTAATAATTTTTTTGTGCATTGTGTTATTTTTGGTTATTGCAAATTTACAGACAGGGTTCTAATTTTACAAACTGTATGTTTAACGATTCGTGAATTGTTGATATGCAATTTACGAATTGAAATGTTTTTTCAATATTAACTATTATTAAACAGATAGTTACAACTATTAAGTAATTAATATTTTTTTAATTAAAATTTTGTATTTTCGTACTTTAGTATTTATTTTATGTTAGTTAAAATTAAAAAAAGAATATTTATTACATTTAGACCTATCACTTTCATAGTCATAATTCTATTTAATTTCATTACTTGTTTTTCACAAAGTAGTTTAAAAGTTACTAACAAGAACAAAAATGATTTTAGTTATAATGAATTAGAAACAAAAATTTTTAATGCAAAGGATAATTCCTCTAAAATCTCATATACTTCTCTTTATATCTTAAAAGCAAAAAAAGATAATTTTGTAGAAAATATTATTAAAGGATATTGGATGATGTCTGAAACCTGTAATTTTGAAAATTCTCTCAAATGCACGGATTCAATGATAAATTTATCAAGAAAATTTCCTAAATATTCAGCTAAATCAAATTACAAAAAGGGGCTTATTTTGTATGAAAAAAGAAAAATGAAAGAAGCATTAAATTCTTTTTTAATTGCTTATAAAAATGTAAATGACAATAATAATGGTCAAGAATTGAAACATTACATATATTATAGCATAGGACTTATAAAAAGCATTCAAGGAAATTATAAAGAAGCGTTACCAATTTTTATTGAATGTGAATCTTTTGCTAAAAAAAACAATAGTTCAGATTATTTAACTAGCCTATACGCTTTAGCGGAAACATACACTAAACTAAATAGAATTAGTGATTCTGAATTATACACCAATATTGGATTAAAACTTTCAAATCAATTAAATGACACTGTAAATTCAGTTTATTTTACCTCTAACAAAGGAAAAAATTATTTTAAAACTAAAAATTATAGTAAAGCAATTTTAACTTTAACAAAAACTTTAAAAATACTTAAAAATGTTGCAAACGATTTTTCTAACTATGCGGAAAATTGCTATTATATAGGAGAAAGTTACAAAGCAATTAACAATACTGATAAAACAATATTCTATTTTAAAAAAGTTGATTCTATTTTTACAAAACATAATGACATTTATCCAGAAACGTTAAAAAGTTACACTCATTTAATTAGTTTTTATAATAAAAAGGACGATTTAAGAAACACTCTATATTACACTAATAAATTAATTAAAGCAGACAGCATTGTTAATGCTAATAATACATACTTTACTGAAAAAATAAGCAAAGAATATGAACTTCCACAATTAATCAAATCACGACAAGAAATAATAAAAAATTTAAAAAATGAAAAAGGTAATTTTCAATATGTAATAGTAAGCCTAATAATTGTAATCATTTTATCAATACTGTTTTTTGTTTTTCATAGAAAGAATGAATTAAAAAAACAAAAAAAACTTTTCAAATCATTTATTGAAAAACAAAATTCCAAAAAATCATTAGATATAGCGAACTATAATGATTCAAAAAAGATAGAAGTTAAAGAGCCTGTAAGTACAATATTAAATATTGACCAAAAAATTATTGATTCCGTTTTGATTAATCTTAAAAAATTTGAAAAAGATAAAAATTTTATTGAAAAAGAATGTTCAATAGACATCTTGGCATTTGAATTTAATACTAATTCAAACTATTTATCTAAAATTATAAATCATAACAAAGGAATAAGTTTCCCTACCTACTTAAATAATCTTCGAATTGACTATATAATCGAAAGATTAGAAAACGAAAGCAGATTTCGTAATTATACAATACAAGCAATTTCTGAATCGGGTGGATATAATAATGTTCAATCTTTTGCAAGAGCATTTGTTTCAAGAACAAATGTCAATCCTTCTTTTTTTATTAAAGAATTAGTTTTAAGGAATTTAGCAAATTAATAAATTAACAATTCACGAATTGTAAAATAAACATTTGAAAAGTCAATTTATTATAAATAGATTTGTAAAAAATAAAATTATGAAAAAGAACAAAGAACAAAAAAAATTCAGTTTAGAAAAAGTTGAAGTTGCAAAGTTAAATAACTCTCAAATGAAAAATATTGTTGGTGGTCTTGTAGGAGATGATGGAGGTCTTACCCCTAATAATACAACATCTTTCAGGTGTAGATAACTTATAATTATTAGTTGAGGTAATTTTTATTTTTAATTATTACCTCAAACTAATATGATTTAATAAACTATTATGAAAAAAAAAATTATCAAAATAATATATTTATTCATACACATAAATATATCTTTTTTTTTCGGTCAATCAACAATATCAAGATTCGATAAAAAGATAAAATTAACTACAGTAGAACAGAATAACTGGCAACACAAAGATGTCTTTAAAGATACTATCTTTGGCATTAGTTTAGACAAAACATACAAAGAATTAATTAAATCTAAAAAAGGCAATAATGTTATAGTTGCAGTGCTTGATACAGAACTTGATATCAATCATGAGGATTTAAAAAATGCAATTTGGATAAATAAAAAAGAAATACCAAACAACAAAATTGACGATGACAAAAACGGTTATGTTGATGACATAAATGGTTGGAATTTTTTAGCCAACAAAAAAGGAGAAGCAATATTATATGAAAATTACGAAGCCACGAGGATAATTCGAAATTTTGAAAAAAAATATCCAAAAAAAAACAATATAATTACTTTTAATGGAAATTTAAAAGACTCCTTATTATACCAAAAAGCATTAATTAAAAAATTGAAATTTGCAGAAAAGATAAATGAGAATAATGAAATTTCTGAATTTTATTCTAAAGGGTATCCAAAAGCTCTAAATACCGCAAAGCAATTTTTTCCAAAAGAAAAATATTCCATTTCTCAATTAGATAGTGTGTATAAGATTTATAAACCAAAAGATAAGTCTATTGCTATGGATTTGTACTTTATTAGAGATGTATTGAAATATGGTTATTCAAAAGAATGGTTTGATAATTTCCAGAAGAAAGCCAATGATGAGGCAAATACATCATACAATGATAATTATTTTGATAAAAAAATTACTGGCGATGACGAGGAAAATATGAACGATAAAAATTATGGGAGCGGAAACGTTTTTAAAAATGCAAAATGGACCTATCATGCAACTCAAGTAAGTGGGTTGATTGGAGCATCTAGATATAACAAAATAGGAATAAAAGGAATAAGTGACAATATAAAATTAATGCCAGTTACTGTTTTTGCCGTTGCTGGTTCTGAAAATGATAAAAATGTGGCGCTAGGTATCAGATATGCAGTAGATAACGGTGCAAAAGTAATAAACATGAGTTTTAAAAAAACCATGTCCCTTCATCCTGAATGGGTAAAAGAAGCTATTTTATACGCAGAACAAAAAGATGTATTGTTGATTGCTGGTGCAGGTAACGACGCTGAAAACTCAGATTCGGTTATAAATTACCCGTTAGATTATAATGAAGAAACAGGAATAGAGTTTTGTAATAACTTTATGTTTATTGGGGCATCAACTTATAACGCTAATGAAAATATTATTGCTAATTTTTCAAATTTCGGTAAAAAAAATGTAGATATTTTTGCGCCAGGAAATTATTTATATACAACAAATGCTTCCTCATTTAAATATGTTTACAATGATGGAACTTCACTATCAACATCTATTGCATCTGGAGCAGCTGCATTAATTCGGTCTTATTATCCTAAACTAAAAGCCTTTGAAGTCAAGAAAATTTTAATGGATTCTGGAATTTCTCTGGATTTGGAAGTTATTGTTCCCGGGACAGATAACAAAAAAGTAAAATTTGCAGAGTTGTCAAAATCTGGTAAAGTATTGAATGTATTTAATGCTATGAAAATGGCGGGGGAAATGAGCAAAAAGAAAAAATAAATGAAGGCATACAAAATGCACTCTTTTTCGAAATATGTCATGAGAACCCCAGCATTTCCTGTGGGTTTTTATTTTGATGTTCTTCAAAATTATTCTCCTAAAAAACTACTCGAAGTATGTTCCAACGATTATTTTAGAGAATCTATTCGAATCGCTTCCCCAGAACTTTTGGCTACGATTGACAAATGGAAAATTAATCCAAAAAACATCAATACCGAAAAAAATACAAAACTAGAACATACGTTACTCAAATATGTGGCTAGAATTGCCACACGTTGCACTCCTTTTGGGCTTTTTGCTGGCTGTGCCGTGGGAGATTTTGCTAATGAAACCAATATTGTAGTTGCAGCAACACACGAATATTCACGCCACACCCAATTTGATATGCATTTTTGGGTAAACTTGTTAGACGAATTTTCAAGTCGAAAAGAGGTACAAGAACAACTCCTCTATTTCCCGAATAATTCGCTGTATGCAATAGGCGATTTTTATAGATTTGTGGCATACAAATATGTGAATTCTAAACGAGAACATAGTATTTGCGCTTTGCGAAAATCGGAATTGTTGGCCGTTTTGATTCAAGAATCGGCAAACGGAATGAAAATGGATGCGATGATTACTTTTCTTGCCGATGACGATTCCGAAAAAGAAGATGCCATAGAGTTTATTCAAGAACTCATCGATATGCAATTTTTAGTTAGCGAACTTGATGCGAAAGTTACTGGTGACGACGAATGGAAACGCCTTTTTACTATTTTAGAAAAAATTCCTAGTTTAAAACACGAACTTAAAATTTTACAAAACATTAAAACCGAATTTGGTTTTTTAGATGCGTCTGTTGTACCAAACGAAACAATTTATACCAATATCAAAGCGGAACTTCAAAAATTGAATGTTGCCTTTGAAGAAAGACATCTTTTTCAAACCGATTTGAATATTAATGCTACAGAAAATAATTTAGATCAAGTTATTGCTGCAAAAGTTCTTCAAGCCTTGCGTTTCTTGAACGGGATTCAGACCAAAAATAGTTCTGAAAACCAGATAAATTTTATAAAAAAATTCATGTCTCGTTATGAAACTAGAGAAATGCCATTGGCACAAGTTCTTGATACCGAAACAGGAATTGGATATTTGCAACTTACAGATAACAATGATTCGCATGATCTTTTAGATGCTTTTTCTTTTACTGAAAAAAAGGAAATCATGACCTCTCAAAAATGGATTCCTATTGATTTGATTTTAGAAAAGAAATTGCAGGAATGTTTGCAAGAAAACAACAATTGTATGCAACTTTCTGAAAAAGATTTTCCAGACTTTGATGCGAATTGGAATGATGCACCAGCAACATTTTGTGCTATGGTTGAAATTTCTGGAAGGGATGAAAAACAAACTATAGCCCTTACTACTTCGGGAGATGTGAGTGCCGCAAAATTATTAGGTCGTTTTTGTAATGGAAACGAAGAAATTCATCGACTAACAAAAAACATTATTGCAAAAGAAAATATATTCTATTCCGATAAGATTCTAGCAGAAATAGCGCATATTCCCGAATCGAGAACAGGTAACATTTTGCGAAGACCTGTTTTGAGAGATTTTGAAATTGCTTATTTATCAAATTCGGGTGTTGACATTTCAAAAAACATACCTATTGATGATTTGTACGTTTCGGTGCAGAATAATAAAATCATATTACGCTCAAAAAAGCATAATAAAATAGTTTTGCCATGTTTGTCGAATGCGCATAGTTTTTATAGAAACTCATTGCCTGTGTATCATTTTTTGTGCGACTTGCAATCGCAAGGTCTAAAAACAGTTCCTAGTTTTAGTTGGGG
>JAYUFJ010000143.1:0-2060 GCA_043738775.1 Flavobacterium sp.
CGTTTCCTAATTTATCTAATACAGGAACTGCATCTGGTATAAATGGATGCCAGTTATCAGTATTAATGTACATTGCCCCAACAATAATTACGAACAAAACTACTGCAACTTTAATAATAACAATAATATTATTTGTACTTGCTGCTTCTTTAATTCCTTTTACTAAAATTGCTGTAACCAACCAGGTAATTACAAATGCTGGTAAATTGAAAGCAAAACTAGGTATAGTCCATAAATCTGTTGGAAAATCAAGGTTATGGGCAGTTATTTTTTCGGTTGCAGTTGATAAATCGTTGCACAACCAAACTGGAAAGTCGATATTAAAAAGATGTAAAAACTTAACAAAATAACCACTCCAAGCCACAGCTACAGTGGTTGCACCCATCATGTATTCTAAAATTAAATTCCATCCTATAAACCAAGCGAAAAGTTCGCCAACAGTTCCGTAAGCGTAGGCATAGGCCGAACCTTCAACGGGTAAAACAGATGCAAATTCTGCATAACATAATGATGCAAATAAACATCCAACACCTGCAATAACAAATGATAATGCTAATGCTGGACCAGCATAATCGTGAGCTGCAATGCCGGTTAATGTAAAAATACCACCTCCAATAATTGCACCTATTCCTAATGAAGTTAATCCCCAGCGGGTTAACACTCTTTTTAAATCACTTTTTTTCATATCGGCTTCAAAAGCCGATACGGGTTTTACTCTCCAAATTGACATAGTTCTAGTTTTATATAATATTTTGTTCAAATATACTTTTTTTGTTTAATAATTTTATAAAAAAAATGATTTTATAGTTTTTTAAAACCAAAAGCCTATAGTTACTAAGGTAAAACCTTTAGAAAGCTCGGGTGACCAAGTATATTTTAATTCTATTGGGCCAATTACAGTTTCCAAACCATAACCAATTGCATAGCCAGAATATTTAGGTTTTAATTTAAAATTACCTTTCTCGAATAAATCATTTTCAACATTGGCATAATTTGCAGAAAAATTCAAATGGTTTTTTTTAAAAATCTCAAAATCAATTGTAGCTTTGTTTTTCATATAGCTATTTGCTCCCAGAGTAAGAAAATCATAACCATAAAAAGGTTTAAAATTATTTATTGTTATGTTGCCGTATCCGCCAAGGGCAAAATTTAAAAAAGAAACACTTTTTTGTCCAAAAGATAGTCCAGCTTCTGTTTGTAATTTTAAAGTTGCTTTTTTTAAAAAAGTTATTGCTATGCCGGCTTCACTTTTAGCAATTGTAAAAGGATTAAACAAACCAGAAAAATTTGAAGAATAAAGATAGGATTGAATTTCATTATTAAAAGTCCAACCTTTACTTGGAAAATATTTATTATCGTAGGAATCGTATTTTAAAGTACCATAAACACTAAAATAATTACTGTTTTCGAATGTGTTTATATTATTTATTGCAGCAGTTGGATTTATCATTAATAATTTGTGTTCAACACCACCAACAATTTGAAATTTTTGAGCAAAGAGTGTTTGCAAGTAAGCTTGATTTGTAAAGTCAAGAAAATCAATATTAATACTGTTAACTCCAAAAAGTGATTGAACAGTTCCATTACTCAAATCATTAAGAACATTACGATTAAATTGATTTAACCTTGATTTTATTCCGAAACTAAAATAAAAACCATTATCAATATAATAATCCAAATTGTATCTAAAATTATCACCTAAAATTATATCGGCCGATAAAATATCATTTCTAAAAAGTAATTTTTTTTGAGTAAAATTTAGTAAAATAGCACTTTTATATAAATTATCATAATGTAAAGCAAATTTTAAAAAGGTACGATTTGGGTTTTCTTGAAGTGTTAATTTCAATTCATCACCTTTCTCAAATGGATTTAGCTGAAAATTTATACATTTAAAGTTTTGTGTTGCATTTAATTTATTAACTCCTTTTTTTAAATCATCGTAACTAATTTTTTGCCCAGGCTTAAAATCTAGTTTTCCAATAACGTAAGATCGAGTATAGTTTTCTAAATCATTAATTTCTATTCGTTCAATATTTAAAGTATCTACTTTTGATTTA
>JAYUFJ010000144.1:0-5774 GCA_043738775.1 Flavobacterium sp.
CCAAACCCGAAATCATTATTTTATCCGATTCATTTTCGTTTTCATTTACTCCATAATTTCCGATATGCGGATTTGTTGCTACCATTATTTGCCCAAAATAAGAAGGGTCGGTAAAAATTTCTTGATAGCCTGTCATTCCGGTATTGAAACAAACTTCGCCAAAAGTTGTCCCTGAAATTCCAATTGATTTTCCGTGAAAAATAGTTCCATCATTTAATAAAAGAAATGCAGGTTGTTTAGTAGTGTATTTCATTTTGTGTTTGTGTCGTTTTGTTTGTAGTTGTTTGCAAAATTAAAATTTATTTTTTGATTATGAAACAATTGATTTATTATATGAATTGGAAAACTCTGTTTATATAAACAATCAAAATCTTAATCAATTAGCCCTGATTGGAAGTGGTATGCGTGTTTTTTTAAACAAGCATTTAGCCGAAAGCAGAAACAATATTTAATTGTTAGCCGAGACTTTTGCTTCAAAAAATAAATTTATTATTAAATCAAAAAATTATGGCAATAAAAAAAAGGACAAACTAATGAAAGTTTATCCTTTAATTTTATGAATTTGAATTCATTATTCTGCTGTTTCAGTAGTTTCATCAGTTGAAGTGTCTGGAGCATTAGCTTCGCTGGTTTCGGCTTTTGCTTTACTACCACGACGACTTTTTGCTTTTTTAACTTCTTTTTTTCCACCGTTATAAATTTCATTAAAATCTACCAACTCGATCATTGCCATATCAGCGTTATCACCTAAACGGTTTCCAACTTTAATAATTCGCGTGTAACCACCTGGACGGTCACCTACTTTTGCAGCAACTTCTCTAAACAATTCGGTTACTCCGTATTTGTTTCTTAAATAAGAAAAAACGGTACGTCGATTGTGAGTTGTATCTTCTTTTGATTTAGTAATTAAAGGCTCAACGAATTGTTTAAGCGCTTTTGCTTTAGCAACTGTAGTGTTAATACGCTTGTGTTCAATTAATGAACAGGCCATATTAGCTAACATCGATTTACGGTGTCCAGTTTGTCTGCTAAGGTGATTGAATTTTTTTCCGTGTCTCATTTTAAATGCTTTTTAACTTGATAAGTACTAGTCTTTATCTAATTTATATTTTGATAAATCCATTCCGAAGTTTAAATTTTTAATGGCAACTAACTCGTCTAACTCTGTTAGCGATTTTTTACCGAAGTTACGGAACTTCATTAAATCGTGTTTATTAAATGATACTAAGTCTCCTAAAGTATCTACTTCTGCTGCTTTAAGGCAATTTAATGCTCTTACAGATAAATCCATATCAACAAGCTTAGTTTTTAACAACTGTCGCATGTGTAAAGATTCTTCATCGTAAGAGTCTGTTTGAGCAATTTCATCAGCTTCAAGTGTAATTCTCTCGTCTGAGAACAACATAAAGTGGTGAATTAAAACTTTTGCAGCTTCGGTTAAAGCATCTTTTGGATTAATTGATCCATCAGTTTTTATTTCAAAAACTAATTTTTCGTAATCTGTTTTTTGTTCCACTCGGAAATTTTCAATTGCATATTTCACGTTTTTTACTGGAGTAAAAATAGAATCGGTAAATATTGTTCCGATTTGTGCGTTTTGCTTTTTATTTTCTTCGGCTGGAACGTAACCTCTACCTTTTTCAATTGTTAATTCCATATTGAAATTAACTTTTGTATCTAAGTTACAAATTACTAATTCGGGGTTTAACACCTGAAAACCAGAGATGAACTTTTGAAAATCACCCGCTGTTATTTGAGTTTTTCCAGTTAAAGAAATAGTTACTGCTTCGTTATCAATATCTTCAATTTGTCGTTTAAAACGTACCTGTTTTAGATTTAATATGATTTCTGTAACATCTTCTACAACACCAGAAATGGTTGAAAACTCATGTTCAACACCTTCTAATCTTATTGAAGTAATTGCATAACCTTCGAGCGCAGAAAGTAAAACTCTACGAAGTGCGTTACCCACTGTCAATCCATAACCTGGTTCTAAAGGTCTAAATTCGAATTTACCTTCAAAATCGGTAGAATCGATCATTATCACTTTATCGGGTTTTTGAAAATTAAATATTGCCATAATTTCGACTGGTGTCAATTGTTATTTATTGTACAACTCGACTATAAGTTGTTCTTTGATATTTTCTGTGATTTGAATTCTAGCAGGAATTGAAACAAATGTACCTTCTTTAGTATCATTATTCCAAGTCATCCACTCATAATTGTGAGAGGATGCTGCTAAAGAATGAGCAATAGACTCTAAAGATTTGGATTTTTCACGAACTGCTATTTTATCACCTGGTTTAAGGTGATATGAGGGAATATTAACCAATTCTCCGTTTACTGTAATGTGACGGTGAGAAACGATTTGTCTTGCAGCTCTTCGAGTTGTAGCGATTCCCATTCTGTAAACTACATTGTCCAAACGAGCTTCGCATAATTGTAACAAAATTTCGCCTGTTACACCTTTTGAAGCAGCTGCTTTTTCAAATAAGTTTCTAAATTGTTTTTCAAGAATACCGTAAGTGTACTTTGCTTTTTGCTTTTCCATTAACTGTACTGCGTATTCTGATTTTTTACCTCTTTTTTTGGACATTCCATGTTGTCCTGGTGGGTAATTTCTTTTTTCGAATGCTTTATCAGCTCCGAAGATTGCTTCGCCAAATTTACGAGCAATTTTTGTACTTGGACCAGTATATCTTGCCATTTTAAATTGTTTTAGATAGTGATTATGAATTCAGGTCTAAATCCTTCGATAATCGTTATACTATCTTTTGTTATACTTAATTAATTTATATTTGATATTAAATAATTTCAGTAAATACCGAAATCTGTTCAATATAAAATTATACTCTACGTCTTTTAGGAGGACGACAACCGTTGTGAGGCATTGGAGTAACGTCGATAATTTCGGTTACTTCGATTCCTGAATTATGTAAGGAACGAATAGCAGACTCGCGTCCATTTCCTGGTCCTTTAACATATACTTTTACTTTCTTTAAACCAGCTTCTAAAGCTACTTTACCACAATCTTCTGCTGCCATTTGAGCTGCATACGGAGTATTCTTCTTAGAACCTCTGAAGCCCATTTTGCCTGCTGAAGACCAAGAAATAACTTCGCCTTTTTTGTTAGTCAAAGAAATAATGATATTATTGAAGGTAGCACTGATATGAGCTTCACCTGATGATTCAATAATAACTTTACGTTTTTTTGCTGCTACTTTAGCCATACTATTTATTATTTAGTTGCTTTTTTCTTGTTTGCAACAGTTTTTCTTTTCCCTTTTCTAGTTCTAGAGTTGTTTTTAGTTCTTTGACCACGTAATGGTAATCCAGATCTATGACGAATACCTCTATAACAACCGATGTCCATTAAACGTTTAATGTTTAATGAAGTTTCAGAACGTAATTCACCTTCAATTTTGTAAAACGACATTGCCTCACGAATTCCAGCGATTTGGTCGTCATTCCAATCTTGAACTTTAATGTCTTGGCTAACTTGAGCTTTATCTAAAACCTCAATTGCTCTACTTTTTCCTACTCCGAAGATATAGGTAAGTGCTATAACACCTCTCTTATTTTTGGGTATATCTACCCCAGCTATTCTTGCCATAATTACCCTTGTCTTTGTTTAAATCTAGGATTCTTTTTGTTGATTACGTATAATCTTCCTTTTCTGCGAACGATTTTGCACTCGGCACTTCGTTTCTTTACTGATGTTCTTACTTTCATTTTGAATATCTTTAATATCTATAAGTAATTCTTGCTTTTGACAAATCGTAAGGGCTCATTTCTAGCTTCACTTTATCACCAGGTAATAATTTGATGTAATGCATACGCATTTTTCCAGATATGTGAGCTATAACGATGTGTCCGTTTTCTAATTCGACTCGAAACATTGCATTTGATAATGCTTCAATGATTGCTCCGTCTTGTTCTATTGCTGATTGTTTTGCCATATGTTAAGCTACTGCCTTTCTATTTTTACCCGTTTTCATTAAACCATCATATTCTCTGTTCAAGATATAAGTATTGATTTGTTGAATGGTATCAATTGCAACACCAACCATAATTATTAATGAAGTTCCTCCATAAAACATTGCCCAAGATTGTTGTACATCTAAAGCAACAACAATTGCAGGAAATATAGCAATCAAAGCTAAGAATAACGATCCTGGAAATGTAATTAATGACATAATTCTATCTAAAAAATCTGCAGTTTCAATACCTGGTTTTACACCAGGAATAAATCCACCGCTACGTTTTAAATCATCGGCCATTTTACTAGTAGGAATTGTTATTGCAGTATAGAAAAAAGTAAATACAATAATTAATACTGCAAATACAAGATTATACCAAAATCCAAATATATTAGTAAAAGCGCCAGCTACCGACTTTGATGCATCCGATTGGGATAATCCAGCTAATGCTGCTGGAATAAACATGATTGCTTGTGCAAAAATAATTGGCATTACCCCAGAGGCATTTAATTTTAATGGAATGTATTGTCTATTTCCGTCTAGAGAATCTTGATCGAAATCACCAGTAGTTGTTCTACGAGCATATTGAACTTGGATTTTCCTCACTGCCATCACTAACAATATACAAGCAATAATTACTAATAACCAAACTATAATTTCAAGTACTAAAATCATAGGTCCTCCATTGTTATTGGTAACTCTTGAAGTAAACTCTTGAATTAAAGCTTGTGGTAATCTAGCTAAAATACCTACCATTATTAATAATGATATTCCGTTTCCAATACCTTTATCTGTAATTTTTTCTCCCAACCACATTGCAAAAATTGTTCCTGTAGTTAAAATTAAAACTGATGAAAAAAGGAAAGCAAATGAATTTGCACCTAATAAAAATGCACTTGCAGGAATTGTTCTATATAAATTATAAATATATCCTGGTCCTTGAAGTAAAGTAATACCTATTGTTAACCAACGTGTAATTTGGTTTAACTTTTTTCTACCACTTTCACCATCTTTTTGTAATTTTTGTAAATAAGGAATAGCCATTCCCATTAACTGTACTACAATAGAAGCCGATATGTAGGGCATAATTCCTAAAGCAAAAACCGAAGCTTTAGAGAATGCACCACCAGTAAACATATCTAAAATAGATCCAATTCCTTGCTTTGTTTGTCCGGCTAATCCAGTTAACTGAGTAGCATCGATTCCAGGCAAAGTAACATGGGCTCCAAATCTGTAAACTAATAGTAATCCTAAAGTAACTAAAATTCTATTTTTTAGTTCTTCAATTTTCCAAACATTAATAAAAGATTGAATAAAATTCTTCATAGGAACAAAATTACAATAACACTACTTCTCCTCCAGCAGCTTCGATAGCAGCTTTTGCAGTAGCAGTAAATTTGTGAGCAGATACTTTTAATTTGGCTTTCAATTTGCCACGACCTAAAATTTTAACTAATTCGGTTTTAGTACACAAACGGTTTGAAACTAACACTGAGAAATCTACAGTATCTGTAACAGTTCCGTTATCAACTAATAACTGAAGAGAATCAAGATTGACACCTTGGTGCTCGATTCTATTAACGTTTGTAAAACCAAACTTAGGCACACGACGTTGCAATGGCATTTGACCACCTTCGAAACCAATCTTTTTAGAATAACCAGAACGAGATTTTGCTCCTTTGTGACCACGTGATGCAGTACCACCTTTTCCAGAACCTTCTCCTCTACCTAATCTTTTATTTTGATTGTGTGTAGAACCTTCAGCAGGTTGTAAGTTACTTAAATTCATAACTG
>JAYUFJ010000145.1:0-2045 GCA_043738775.1 Flavobacterium sp.
TTTTTCTTTTAATGCCAAACTTAAAATTAGTAATCCCAACGATTCTAAAATCCAAAAAAGGGTTAAAACACCTTTGTCAAATGTTAAATATAAAAAACAAGCGATACTAATTGTTGCCGGATAAACCAAGATACTATTTTTATACTTACTATCTTCCAACCATTTGTAGGCAAAATAAATATATACTCCCAACAGTGAAAAAATTAATAAATAAACGGCTATATACTTTGATTCGTACAAGCTAAAACTTAAAAAACCCAAATGAATGTTGGCTAAAAAATAATAAATAATGCTAATATATTGGTTTTTTGTAATTTTTTTGTGATAAAAATAAGTGTTTAAAATTGCTATAATTATCCAGTAAACGGGTAACCATTTATGTGGCAATTGAGAAAACATAATTATAGAGAGCCAAGCATTTAAAACAATTTGATAATCGTAACGAGTACGGTTTTCGGGACGATTTTTGTTAATTATATAGGCCAAAAACATTCCAATTGCAACACTTGAAAGTTGTAAAACCCAATCTAAAATAGTGAAGCCATTTAATTTAAAGAAACTAAAAAACAAGGAAAGCGCCAATGAAATAATGCACAAAATTGATATTGTAGTGTATTTTATTGCGATTTTTTCTTTAAAAATTAAGTAATAATTAAGCAATGCCAAACTTATTAATAGAACAGATAAATAGACTAATTGTACTTGAACGAGCAACAAAATTACTATCCAAAAGTTTATTAAATAAGTGCTGTAAAGCGAAAATAATTTACTTTTTTCAGATTCCTCTTTTTGAGTTAAATAACAATATCCAACACCAAAAATTAAACTAACTATTTGAGTTGCGTATAATACTAGTTTCGATTTCGTTTCAAATTCGGCAAATGATAATCCAAGACTAAATAAAACTGAAAGTAGTAGTAGAATAATGGAATAATTTTGATACCGTTTGAATTCGGTGTATTTTTTAAAAACAATAAAAGTTACTATTGAAAGTAAGGCTAAAATAGCAGCGTTGTATTGCATTTTGTAAGTTTGAAAACAAAAAAGCAAAACCGTAAATAATATAAATTCTGAATTTAATAAATTAAAATTTTTGAATGGTTTATTGTTATCATTAGTTTTGTTTTTCAAGCTATTGGCAAATAAAACATAAGTTTCAATAATCACAATTGCAAGGCAAGTTAAGCCTAGTTGTAAAGGTTTAAAATGTTCATATTTAACTAATAAAGTCAAACTGCCTAATCCGATTAAGATATAATAAAAAACGTAAAGTACCGATTGATTTTGGTTGGAAAGAGATTTTATTTTAAAATTAAACCACAAAAACTCGTGATTTAAAAGTGCAATTAAAAACAAACTTATAATTTGAATTTCATTGTTGGCAATGTATTTAAATGAAAGCAATATTAAAATAATATTGGTTCCTAAAATTGCTAAAAATCTTGGTAAAAAATCTTCTTTCCAGAAATCTTTAAGTTTCCAATTGTAAATAAAAGTTCCTAAAAGTAAAGTGCCAAAAACCAAATCGGTAATTGTTTTTGGGGTTGATTCAATTATAATACTTCCTGAAATTATTGCAAGAATTAAAAACAGAATTCGACTCAAATCGAATAAATTAGTGTTGAATTTTTGTTTTAAAAACGACCATAGTAAAGCAAAACCTATCAAAGCGTAAAAATACGAATTGTTACCAAATGTTTTATTCCAAAGTATAATTGAAAACAAAGAGAATACCATCGAAATTAAGCCGTTAATACTGTATTTTTTGTTTAAATAAAACGAATCTATTTCTGGGGGAGTTTGTTTTATTAAATTATAAATTACAAACGAAACACCGATTATACTTAAAATAATTGTTGTTGTAACCGAATTTATAAATTGACTAGAATGAATTATTGAAATGCATTCAAACATTACAAATCCGATTAAAAAAACTGCTAAAATGTGATTAATTGCTAAAAATATTTTGTGTAATAAAACCTCATTTTCTTTGTAAACAACAAACAAACTCAAAAGCGTTACCAGGTATAAAATACAAAAAATAA
>JAYUFJ010000146.1:0-2044 GCA_043738775.1 Flavobacterium sp.
TAGTATTGAGTCTGAATTCCTTTAAAAAAAATAAAACTTACCAAAACATAAATCAAACTACTGGCACCAATATGATAATTTTCTCTACCAATTATCCAAGTTATAAACCCCGAAAGTAAGATTCCATATCCTATTACTGCTATTGATTGTTTTCTGTAAAAAAACCGAAGTGCTGCCAATAATACCAAAAGCGGAATAGAATTATTAAACAAATGCTCTAAATTTGCGTGCAAAAAAGGACTAAAAACAATGCCTTGCAAACCCGAAAATGTTCGAGGTAAAATTCCATGTTCGGAAAAATCAAACCCAAATCGAATTTCAATCCAGAAAATAAACCACAAAAAAAGCACGAAGAAAAGTGGCAATGCTACGACCGAATTCGTGAATTTAAAATTTTTATCCATGATTAAATATACTATAAAAAGTAAGTCAAATATGAATCCAAAAAATATTTTATGAAAAAATGTCATAGGATTTGATCTATAATTCATACTTTATGAACATTTGAAAGTTATAATGTCATAAATTTGAATTATAAAATAATTACGAATAATTTTTTTAAAAGTAATTGAATAAAAATGGAAGTACCACTCGCCGAGCGCATTCGACCGCAACAACTCGAAGATTATATTAGTCAATTGCATTTGGTTGGTCCAAACGGATCGCTAACACAACAAATAACAAAAGGAATTATTCCGAGTTTAATTTTTTGGGGAGCACCCGGAACTGGCAAAACAACTTTGGCACAAATTATTGCACAGGAATCCAAGCGACCATTTTATGTGTTGAGTGCCATCAATTCTGGTGTAAAAGACATTCGAGATGTGATTGACAAAGCCAAGCAAAGTGGGGGAATGTTCACAGCTCGAAATCCAATTTTGTTTATTGATGAAATTCACCGTTTTAGCAAATCACAGCAAGACTCCTTGCTTGCTGCCGTCGAAAAAGGTTGGATTACGCTTATTGGTGCAACGACCGAAAACCCGAGTTTTGAAGTTATTCCCGCTTTGTTATCGCGCTGTCAGGTGTATGTTTTAAATGCTTTTTCGAAAGATGATTTACTCGAATTGTTACATCGTGCTATAAAAACCGATGTTTTTTTGAAAACCAAGAAAATAAAACTCAAAGAAACCGAAGCACTTTTGCGACTTTCGGGTGGTGATGGGCGTAAATTACTAAATATTTTTGAGTTGATTGTAAACGCTTCTTCAATTGATAAAATTGAAATTACAAATAAAATTGTGCTTCATTTGGTTCAAGAAAATACGGTTTTGTATGACAAAACGGGGGAACAACATTATGATATTGTTTCGGCATTTATAAAATCCATTCGAGGAAGCGACCCAAATGGAGCAGTATATTGGCTTGCCAGAATGATTGAGGGTGGCGAAGATGTAAAGTTTATTGCACGACGAATGCTTATTTTATCGAGCGAAGATATTGGAAATGCAAACCCTACTGCTTTTGTGATGGCAAATAGCACTTTTCAGGCAGTTTCCACTATTGGTTATCCAGAAAGCCGAATTATTTTGAGTCAATGTGCCATTTATTTAGCAACTTCGCCCAAGAGTAATGCCAGTTACATGGCAATTGGTAGTGCGCAGCAAGTTGTAAAGCAAACGGGCGATTTGTCCGTTCCTATTCATTTGCGTAACGCTCCAACGAAACTCATGAAGGAATTGGGTTATGGCGATGAGTACAAATATGCTCACAATTTCGATAATAATTTTGCTGACCAAGAGTTTTTGCCAACCGAAATTTCTGAAACAATTTTTTATAAACCAGGAAATAATTCTAGAGAAATTTCAACACGTGAATTTCTGAGAAATCGCTGGAAAGGGAAATATGGATATTAGAAAGTTAAAATTAATTATAATTTTAGTTCTATTTTTTCAGAAAACAACATATCATTTTTGTAATATTCAAAAAACCAGTTTTCGTGTTTTTTAATTCAAGATTTTGATCACCGGCGCATCGTCGGGCATCGGCGAGCGTTTTGCGCGATGTGTCGCCGCAGAAGGCGCCGCCGTTGTCATCGGTGCGC
>JAYUFJ010000147.1:0-5725 GCA_043738775.1 Flavobacterium sp.
TTAAAATAAATTTAATTATTTTTGCAATCAAATTAAAATTAAAATTAAAAATTATGTCAGACATTGCATCAAGAGTAAAAGCGATTATCGTAGACAAATTAGGCGTTGACGAAAATGAAGTGGTTTTAGAAGCTAGCTTTACAAACGATTTAGGAGCAGATTCATTAGATACTGTGGAACTAATTATGGAATTTGAAAAAGAATTCGATATTCAAATTCCCGACGATCAAGCAGAAAATATTGCTACAGTTGGTCAAGCAATTTCTTACATTGAAGAGGCTAAAAAATAATAAAATGAAAACCCGTAAGCTTTTTTGTTTACGGGTTTTTTGTTTTTAATAAAAAAAAAGTGTTATTTTTGAATTAATTTCAATTATAAACAAATTGAAATACCCCGGAATTTTATGTTTATCATAATTTTTCCTCGGGTATTATTTATTTTATACAAAAATTACAAACATAACAATACATTTATGCAATTAAAACGAGTTGTAGTTACAGGACTTGGCGCATTAACGCCAATTGGCAATTCAATTAAAGAATATTGGGATGCACTAATTTCTGGAAAAAGTGGTGCTGCGCCAATTACATATTACGATACTGAAAAATGCAAAACAACTTTTGCTTGTGAGATAAAAAACTTCAATATCGAAGAATTTATGGACAAAAAAGAAGCTCGCAGAATGGACAGATTTGCTCAATATGCAGTAGTTGCCAGCGACGAAGCAATTAAAGATGCTGGAATTACTTTAGAAAATTCTGACAAACATAGAATTGGAGTAATTTGGGGAGCAGGAATTGGTGGAATCGAAACTTTTCAAGAAGAAGTAGTAAATTTTGCTAAAGGTGATGGAACTCCTAAATTCAATCCTTTTTTCATTCCAAAAATGATTGCAGATATTGCCCCAGCACATATATCCATGCGAAATGGATATATGGGACCAAATTACACAACAGTTTCGGCTTGTGCATCATCTGCAAATGCATTAATAGATGCTTACAACTATATTCGATTAGGGATGTGTGATGTAATTGTTTCTGGAGGTTCAGAAGCAGCAGTTACTATTTCTGGAATGGGCGGTTTTAATTCGCTGCACGCTTTGTCAACACGAAATAATGAACCAGCAACTGCATCAAGACCTTTTGATGCAACTCGTGATGGGTTCGTTTTAGGAGAAGGAGCCGGTGCTTTGGTTTTAGAAGAATATGAACACGCTAAAAAACGAGGGGCAAAAATTTATTGTGAAATTGGCGGCGGCGGAATGTCATCAGATGCATATCATATAACTGCTCCGCATCCAGAAGGAATTGGGGTTATTGCAGTAATGGAAAACACTTTACGTGATGCGGGTATGAATCCCGATCAGGTAGACCACATTAATACTCACGGAACATCAACCCCACTTGGTGATGTTGCCGAATTAAAGGCAATAAGTCATGTATTTGGCGACCACGCTGAAAAAATAAATATTAATTCGACAAAATCAATGACGGGACATTTGTTGGGTGCTGCTGGTGCTATTGAAGCTATTGCGTCTATTTTAGCGATGTTTCACGGAATTGTACCTCCTACAATTAATCATACTACGGTAGATGAAAACATAAATCCAAAATTGAATTTAACTTTAAATGTACCTCAAAAACGTGAAATTAATGTTGCAATGAGTAATACATTTGGTTTTGGAGGACATAATGCTTGCGTTTTATTTAAAAAACTGAAAGCTTAATTTATGGGGATTATTAAAAACATATTTTCTCGAAAATCCCGTCCTCTTGAAGGCGGGATTTTTTTTGAAACTATTCAAAAAATAATTGGTTTTAAACCTCAAAACATAAGTTTTTACATTAAAGCTTTTACACATCG
The DNA here is from genome assembly GCA_043738775.1 of Flavobacterium sp. Taxonomy (GTDB): domain Bacteria; phylum Bacteroidota; class Bacteroidia; order Flavobacteriales; family Flavobacteriaceae; genus Flavobacterium. The sequence goes on from JAYUFJ010000147.1 coordinate 1,865, forward strand.
ATCTTCAAATAAAGTTGATGAAAACGGTTATGCAATAAATTATGAACGTTTAGAGTTTTTGGGAGATGCTATGTTGAGCTCTATAATTGCTGCCTATTTATACAAAGAAGTTCCAACAGGAGATGAAGGTTATTTAACTAAAATGCGCTCTAAAATAGTAAGCCGTGAACATTTAAATGAATTAGGAAAGGACTTAAAATTAGTAGATTTATTGGATAATAAAGTGCTAAGTCAAAACTTTGGAGACAACATACACGGAAATATATTTGAAGCTTTGGTTGGTGCAATTTTTTTGGATAAAGGTTATGTTTTTTGCGAGAAATTTATCCAAAAACGAGTAATCATTCCTTATGTTGATATTGCTCGATTGGAGGGAAAAGTAATAAGTTATAAAAGCTTGGTTATTGAATGGTGTCAAAAAGAAAAAAAGTTATTTAACTTTGAGGTTTTCGATGATAATGGTATAGATAATCAACGCTATTTTGGTGTAAAACTAAGTATCGATGGTAAAGTAATTTCAAAATCGCGAGCGACTTCAAAAAAGAAAGCCGAAGAAATTGCTTCGAAAAGAGCCTATTTTGCATTTCAAGATCAATTTAACTCAAAATAAATTTATTGAACATAACAATTTTGAAAAAAATTTCGAGAAAATGTGTTTTTAAATTAAACGATTGCACGCGTTTCAATGAAAACTAAAAAATTATTTTATTAAAACGTTATTTAAATCTTACCTATAAACTAATTTTCGATAATTAAAAAAGACACTATTTTAAGAATTTTTGTTACAGCTATTTTTTTTACGAATTTGACAGTGAATTTAATTAAAAAACCAAGTTTACTAAAACGTTTTCGTTGATAAAATAACAATTTAGTGTTTTCAACATTCCAATTTGAATTCAATAAACACTATATTTACAACATAATTTGTTTTAAATGGGAGCTTTAAAATTACTTTTAAATGAATTTGATGCTATTGATTATCATTTAATTGCAATTCATTCAATGGTTGAAGATTATAGATTGGCTTTTTTTATAAATAAACTTTTTGAAGTCAACTTAAGTCGATGCGAATTTGATTTACAAGTAAAACAAAAAAAAGGAAATTCAAGTTTTTCAAGATTTGAATTTAATGAAGAGTCGAAAGATTTGAACTGGAATTTATTAAAAAATAAAGACAGCATTGAAATAATTGAAGTAAATAATAATAAAGATTTGTTTTCTCAATCAAATATAAAATTTAAAAGTAAAGCTTATTTTTTACCAGAATTTAAAAATGTTGATTATTTTTTAAAAATTGAAATTGCTGAAACAAAAATTAACATAAATAAAATAGTATCAAAAGTTAATACAATTCAACAAGTAACAGCAGTTTACGAGGTTGATATAAATAAAATCAAATCAAAAAATAATTTAATTTTTTAAAAATGCCAACAAACAAAAAGACTAAAATTGTAGCAACTTTAGGTCCTGCTTGCAGCTCGAAAGAAGTTATTAAAGCTATGATAGACGCTGGAGTTAATGTGTTTAGAATTAATTTTTCGCACGCCGATTATGTAGATGTTTCAGAAAGAATAGCAATTATTCGTGAATTAAATGATGAATTTGGATACACAACTGCAATTTTAGCCGACTTACAAGGCCCAAAATTAAGAGTGGGTGTAATGACAGATGGAGTTGTAGTATATCCAGGAGACATAGTAACATTTCAAACTTCAGAAAATGTTATAGGTACTGCCGATAGAGTTTATATGACTTATAAAGCCTTTCCACAAGACGTTCGCCCAGGTGAAAAAGTGCTTTTAGACGATGGAAAGTTGATGTTCGAAGCTCTAGAATCAAATGGAATTAATGAAGTTAAATGCAAAGTAATTCAAGGTGGGCCATTAAAATCTAAAAAAGGAGTTAACTTGCCTAATACAAATGTTTCGCTTCCTGCTTTAACTGAAAAAGATATTGAAGACGCTTTATTTGCAATTAAAAACAAGGTAGATTGGTTGGCATTATCTTTTGTGCGAACTCCAGAAGATTTAATGGAATTAAATAATTTAATAGCAAAACATTCCGATCATAAAATTCCAGTTATAGCAAAAATTGAAAAACCAGAAGCTGTAGAAAATATTGACAAAATTGTAGCTTATTGCGATGGTTTAATGGTAGCTCGTGGCGATTTAGGTGTCGAAATTCCTGCACACGAAGTTCCTTTGATTCAAAAGAAATTAATTTTAAGAGCCAAAACAGCCAGGATTCCTGTAATTGTTGCTACTCAAATGATGGAAACAATGATTAACAGCTTAACACCAACTCGTGCCGAAGTTAATGATGTTGCCAACTCGGTTATGGATGGAGCCGATGCTGTAATGCTTTCGGGTGAAACTTCGGTAGGTGATTATCCGGTACAAGTTATTGAAAAAATGACTCAAATTATTGAAGCTGTTGAAGATTCTCCATTAATTCACGTACCACAAGATGCTCCGCATGTAAGAACAAATCGATTTATAACTAAATCAATTTGCTACCACGCAGCAACTATGGCAAATGAAATTAGAGCAAAAGCAATTTCAACTTTAACAAATAGCGGCTACACAGCTTTTCAAATTTCGGCTTGGAGACCAAAAGCTCATATTTTGGTTTACACTTCGAACAAACGTATTTTAACTCAATTAAATTTACTTTGGGGAGTAAATGCCTTTTTCTATGATAAATTTGTAAGTACCGACAACACCGTTGAAGATATTAATCAAATTGCAAAAAACAACGGATTTGTTAAAAAAGGAGATATGCTAATAAACTTAGCCGCCATGCCTGTTGCAAATAAAGGTATGGTTAATACTTTAAGAATTTCGGAGATCGAATAAACTTATATTTAGATGTAAACTAAAAAGCCCTAAATAAATTGAATTATTTAGGGCTTTTGGGTTTATCGCCAGTTTATTTAACTATTAAAAACTCTGAACGTCTATTTTGAGCATATTGTTCTTCGGTACAAGTTTCGCCGCATGGTACTTTAGGTTCCGATTCACCAAAACCTTTACCAGTTATTCTAGCTGTTTGAATACCTTTTGAAATTAAATACTGTACCGTAGATTTAGCTCTTCTGTCTGATAAATTTAAATTGTAAACATCACTTCCTCGATTATCCGTATGAGATTTTGCAAATATTATAAGTTCGGGTTTATCATTCATAACTTGAACTAACTTATCAAGTTCAACGGCTCCATCAACAGTAATATTACTTTTATTGTATTCAAAATATATTGGTTGTAATATAATTTCTTTTTCGGTAATTATAGGTTCGATAGGTACTAGGGTAGCTTTAATAACTATAGCCTCACCTTTACTTTTATCAACAGGAAAAGAATTAGCATCAAATCCATCTTTCGAAACTTGAACAGAATATGATTTTTCACAATCAACTCTAAAATTAGCCTCCCCTTTTTCATCTGAAACATCAGATGAGATAACATTGTTTTTCTCGTCTACTAATGTAACTTTTGCGTTAGTAACTATTCCTCCAAGTTTTGAATTACTAACAATTGTTTTAATATCAAATCCACAAATTGGTATGGCTTGAAAAATATCATCATTTCCATCACGATTTGACGAAAAAAACGCTAAGTTCTTTGATTTATTATACGTAAAAGCAAAATCATCTTTTTCACTATTTACTGGTTTACCTACATTAAAAGCAACATCATTTTTAGATAAATCAAATTTAAAAACGTCTAACCCGCCAAGACCTTGTTTACCAGTTGATGAGAAAAATAAAATATTATCATCATCAACAAAAGGAAAACTTTCATTACTTTCAGTATTTACTTTATTACCTAAATTTTCTGGAGTTCCAAATGTACCATCTTCATT
>JAYUFJ010000148.1:0-5714 GCA_043738775.1 Flavobacterium sp.
GGTTTTTTACAACCTGCCATTTCCGAGTTGGTAATCGTTTCAAAATACGATTCTAATCCGGAGTTTTTCATTTTACCTTCTTGAATACTCTTGAAGCCATTAGTTATTATATGTAAATTATATTTTGGTTTTAAATACTCTAAAATTTCAATACAACCATCGAATAAATAATTATGGTTGGGTAAATGATTAGCATATTGATCTGCTAAAAAAAGCAATTTTTCGTCACTAATTTCATAATTTAACAAACCCAAAGTATCTTTTAACCGACCTATTTGCAATTCGGCTTGCGTAATTTTTTCGTTACGATACCAATCCCAATAGTGATGATTTATGGGAACATAAAATTTTAAATACTCTTGCATGTCAACATTTATTTGGTGTTTATTGAAAATTTCTTCAAAGGCTAAAGCCGAATTTTTTTCAAAATCCCAAAGTGTGTGGTCCAAATCGAAATAAACATCTGTAATCATAATTTTATAATTTGCTTGAATCTTTAAAACTGTAATAATTATTTTGCGTAATAATAAGATGATCGACTAAATTTATTTCAAGGTTTTGACAAGCTACTTTAATTTTTTTAGTAACCTCAAGGTCAGCGTTACTTGGTTGATTATTTCCCGAAGGATGATTGTGAACCAAAACAATAGCAGTTGCATTATGCTGAAAAGCCATTTTAAAAATTATTCTCAAATCAACTACTGTTCCGGTGATTCCGCCTTTTGAAAGCTGACTTTTAAAAACAATTTTCAAGTTATTATTAAGATACAAAACCCAAAATTCCTCGTGAGGTAAGTCGCCTATTATGGGTTGCATAATGTTAAATATAATTTGGCTCGAAGTAATTTTTTCCAATTTTAAAACTTCTTCATTTTTTTGTCTCTTACCTACTTCGAGTGCTGCAATAATCGAAATTGCTTTAGCTTCACCAACTCCTTTAAATTCGCAAAGTTGTTTAATAGAAAGTTTTCCTAAAGCATTTAAATTATTTTCAACGCTTGCTAAAATTCGTTTGCTCAACTCGACTGCACTTTCGTTTCGGCTACCCGAACCAATTAAAATGGCAATTAACTCGGCATCACTTAAAACCGATTTTCCTTTTAAAGATAGTTTTTCACGAGGTCGGTCATCTTCGGCCCAAGATTTAATAGTGAAATTTTCCAATGATTTTATTGAATTAAATTTTTAACCTCATCAAAATTCAAACCACCATAATTTCCTGAACTCATTAAAAGTAAAGCTGAATTATCGAAATTTTGTTTAAACAAAAAGTTTTTAAATTCAGTTGGATTTGTATAAATTATTAAATCATTTCTGTTAAATGCTTTTGCAATTTGTTCATACGAAACTTCGTCCAATTGCTTAATTTTAACTGCATCGGGCGAATAAAAAACCACCGCAATATCGGCATCATCCAAAGCTTTTTCGTATTCTTTTAAAAAAACTGGATTTAAACTACTGTAAGTATGCAATTCCAAACAAGCAATTAATTTTCTATCAGGATATTGATTTTTAACCGCTTTAGTTGTAGCTGAAACTTTACTTGGTGAATGCGCAAAATCTTTAAAGGCTACTTTGCCGTTGCTTTCGCCAATTTTTTCCAACCTTTTTGAAGCACCTTTAAAACTAGCAATTGCTTCGTAAAAATCGGCTTGGTCAACACCCATATTTTGACAAATCCATTTGGCACCAGCTAAATTATTTAAATTATGAGCCCCAAAAACTTCAATTGGCATTGCTCCATCGGGAGTTTCAAGTAGTGTAATTCCGTTTTCAACTCTATAACTTGGTGTTGTGTAGGCAATTTTTCGGATAGTATTTGTTGACTCTTCAGCAACTTTTTTTACCATTTGATCTTCTTCATTATACACTAAAACGCCACCTTTGGTAATTTGATTTACAAAAATCTCAAACTGCTCTACATAATTTTCAAAAGTCGGAAAAACGTTAATATGATCCCAAGCAATTCCTGAAAGTAATGCAATATTTGGTTGATACAAATGGAATTTGGGGCGCAAATCAATGGGCGACGATAAATATTCATCGCCTTCAAGTACAATAAAATCATTAGTTTCGGTGAGATGTACCATTGTTTCAAAACCATCCAATTGTGCGCCAACCATATAATCAACATCAATGTTTTGATACTGCATTACGTGTAAAATCATTGAAGTAATGGTGGTTTTTCCGTGCGATCCACCAATTACAACACGAGTTTTATTTTTGGATTGTTCGTATAAAAACTCCGGATAAGAATAAATTTTTAATCCCAATTCTTTAGCTTTTAACAATTCAGGATTATTAGCTTTGGCGTGCATTCCTAAAATAACAGCATCGATATCGGCAGTTATTTTTTCGGGAAACCAACCTATTTGAGTTGGTAAAATTCCTTTTTTAAGCAATCGAGATTTTGATGGTTCAAAAATAGCATCATCACTACCCGAAACTTGATACCCTTTGTTGTGTAACGCAAGTGCCAAATTGTGCATTGCGCTTCCGCCTATTGCTATAAAATGTGTTTTCATTTTTAAGATTTCAATTTTTTTGAATTCGGTTTTCAAAATTTGAGTAATTCAAATTAAAATCCATCCATCAAAATTTAATTTTTTTAATTTTTAGCAAGATTATCCGCCTTGTCTTTTAATTTCATTTTATTTTTGTACAAATCGTATAACTTTTGATATGTTTTAGTCGATTTTCCTATTTCGTTTGCTTTTGTATAAAATTTTTCGGCTTCGGTGTATCGTTTAAAATACTCTGCAATATAGCCATTTGCCAAATTTCCATCAACTGGAGAAATTGCCATTAATTCGTTAGCATATTTTTGAGATTTTTTTTCGCTTCCGCCTAAAATTCCTGGAACTTGAATATAGTAAATCACCAAAGCCCAGCGACATTCAATATGTTTAGAATCGAGTTTTGCTGCTGTTAAAAAACTACTTTCAACCTCATCAAGCAATCCCAAAGCTCTAAATTTATTACTATCTTTGGCTTTCATACCTAATACGCCACCATATTTATACCAATAATTGGCTTCTTTTGGGAACTGATTTTTTAAAATTTTATACTGCTTTATGGCTTCGTTCCAGTTTTTTTGTTGTCCTGCAACATCGCCTAAAAGTTCAATTGTTTTGTAATTATTTGGATTCATTTTTAAATAATTTTCAAATAATAGCTTGGCTTCAACAAATTTTTTTTGATTGAAAAGTTTTTCCCCTTTATCAAAATCGGTTTGAGCCCAAAGTGAAACAGTAACTAAAAGTAGAAAGAGATAAAGTTTTTTCATTTCATTTTAAGATGTCCAAAAGTAATGAAAAGCTTTTAATTGATTTAAAATTTTAAGATTTAGTTAAGTTTTTTATTCAAATTAATCGGCAAGGCAATTCTAAATCTTTAGAAATATAATAACCGGCGCATAAACAATGGTAGCCAATGGCAATAATTAATTTTGAATTGTTTCGAACTAGTAAAAATTGTAAAAAAGATTAATTATTGGTAAACAATAAAGTTGGTAGAACTTACAACTGATAACCGACAATACTAAACCATTTTCGAATACTTTTTTCGATAATTTTCGGGCGACTCGTTGCTTAACTTTTTAAAAGAGGCAAAAAAACTTCTATAACTTTCAAATCCTAGTTCGAAAGCAATTTCATTAACAAGTAAATTTGTTTCTGCTAATTGAATTTTAGCTTTCTCAATTTTTTTATTGAGAATATATTGATACGGTGTGATTTTAAGGTATTCAATAAAAACTCGAATCAAATGACGCTTTGTCCAGTTTGTCATAGTCAATAATTCGTCTAAGTCAATATTTTTATCAATATTATTGTTTATATATTCAACTATATGCTTAACTTTTTTTGGGGTAACTTCTTGGGTTGGATTTTCATCACGTACCGTATCAATTTTTTTAAATTTAAAATTGTTAAGCACTATACTCACTGTTGTTGCTACAGTTTCTTTTTTAAAAGGTTTTACAATATAACCGTAGGGTCTAGTGTCCTGAGCTCTGTCTAAAGTAATTTTGTTGGAATAGGATGTGATGTAAATATAGGGAATGGTATTTTTTTCTAACAAATAGTTCCCTAAATCAATACCATCTTTAAGCTGGTTTAAGTTAATGTCTATAAGTATTAAATCAAGTTCATTTGATTCGATACAACTTATGGCTGCCTCGACTGTATCTATATTAACAATAACTTCATAGCCTTCGTTTTCCAATATATTTTTTAGATCTCTCGCTATAATTGATTCATCTTCTACTACTAGTATTTTTACAGGCATAATAGGTGTTTTGGCTATGATTTATTAAATTGAATAGTATATTTTACACCCTCTTGGTTTTCAATTTTTAATTGACCTTTTAACTGAAAAATTAAATCTTCTACAAGTTGCAAACCTAGGGTATTTTTTGGGATTTCATTTTTTTTAAAGCCCACACCAGTATCACTTACAATAAGTTCATTGCAATTTTCTTTACTAATAAGTTTTAAAGTGATGTTCCCATTTTGATTGTTAGGAAAAGCATGTTTGTAGGCATTATTAATAAGTTCGTTAATAATAAGTCCTAACGGTATGGCGGTTTGAATGTCAACATATAATTCGTCAATTTCTAGTTGCAATGATATTTTATTGTTAAGGCTGTTATAACTGTCTATTATGTTATTCGTTAAATTCTCGATATAGGTTTTAAAATCTACCTCGCTTAAATTCTGGTTTTGGTATAAGTTTTCGTGTATGAGCGACATTGATAAAATTCGGGATTGGCTTATGGCGACAAAATCGGTAATAGTTGCTGTTGTTTCTTGTGCCTGAATATTGAGCAAACTCATTACGAGCTGCATATTGTTTTTTACCCGATGGTGAATTTCTTTAAGTAAGGTTTCTTTTTCTTGAAGTGATTTATTTGTAAGCAACTTTTCATTTTCAATAATAAGGTTCTTTTTTTTGATTGTTCTATAATTTTTTACATAAAAGAACACTGACAACAGCGCCATCACTAATGCTAAAGAAATATAAATGATATAATTATTTTTAGTAGTTATTTCCACTTGTTTTTGTAATTGTGCAATTTGATAATTTTTTATCCTGTTGTTTTTGTCGGTAATATCCAGATCTACTTCTAGTTGATGTAATTTGTTATTATTATCATTCCTATAATTAGTTTCTTTAATTGAAGCTATTTTTTCTTGATAGTCAAAAGCTGCTTTGTAATTTCCTAGTTTTTTTTCTAATACTATTTTAGATTTATATACGTTCGTTTTTAAAACTACAGTAGCATCATTGTTTAATAAAGTTAATGCTTTATTTATGTATAAATTTGCTGTTTTTATATCGTTTAGATCCATACAAATGTCGGCTTTGAGGCAAAAAATATAAATTTTATCGCTAATTAATAAAGTAGGAGATTTTAAAACCTCATCGATATAATAATTTGCTTTTTTGAAGTTGCCAAGCTTATAAAGGTTATATGAAATCATACATTGGGTATCAATAATATCTAATGTGGCTTTTTGTTTTTCATAGTATCGTAAACATTTTACTAGCAAAGGTAGCCCTTCTATAGAACGACCCAATTCGATTAAAATTTCTGCTCTTCTATACATTGCAGAATATTTTGCCTCTGGATATACTAATTTAGCTGGGAGTTAAAGTTAAGAGAAATAATCTTAATTTTAACAAATGACACGAGAAAGAAAAATTTACGATTC
>JAYUFJ010000149.1:0-2037 GCA_043738775.1 Flavobacterium sp.
ACCCCACTATTATTAAAATTTATTTTTACATTAAACGTTGTAGCACTTTGTATAGTTGTGGATAAAAAATTATGTGAAGCTTCATTTCCAGAATTTAAAATAACAGCATATAAACCAGTATTTCCAACAGTTATATTATTGACAGTTGTCGAAAAAGTCGTTGGCACAATTGAATTTCCGCCATAATGAATACTTAAATTTGTTAAAAAACCTGTATTTATGTTTGGAAAATCAAAATTAAATTGTTGCTCGTTTAAGGTACTAAAAGATTCTCCAAACCAAGTTCTTCCTACTTTTCCAATATTAGTTAAGTCAACTTCATGAAATTTATAATCGTCGTATATTGATGTTGTTAAAGTTGCAGAAGCTGTTATGGGTGAATTTAGAGGAATTCTTTTTCCTGGTGAACCATCTGTTGTTATGTAATAAAAAGATTTGTCCTCATATAAATTTAGATGAGTCTTATTTTCGGCACTCCAATTATCGGTACCTTCTGCATAAAAAAGTATGTAATCTTCATTATTAAAAACGCCATCATTTTCACCAATTATTTGTATTGCATTTTCAGCTAAATCATTGGGGTAATTAATTGCGTTAGATAATGGAATCATTCGTCCACCATTGCCATAAATTTTAATATTTCTAGCATCAATACCCGATAAATTAAAACCTATTGATTCTATAAAAGTTTTTGTTAACTTATAAACTCCCGATGTTTGAATATAAAATCGTTTAAAAGTACCCGACGATAAAACCGAATTTGTAACACTAGAAAGTAAAGATTGAGAAGAGTTTTTATTTGTAATACTTTGATTAAACGAATAATTAAATGAAATTACTTTTTTAAAATTTCCTCCCTCGTTTATAATCGGACTAAAGCTGAGCACGGCAGTTACCTCGTCACGAGCGTAACAATTGGATAATTTAACATTTATTGAATTCGGAATTAATGATAAAGATAAATCACCCAATTCATTTTGATTAATGTCTTGAAAAATTAAATTTGATAATTGAATAGAACTTTCTTCAACAGTTGTATTTACTTGTATTTTTTTAACAAACAAAACTGACTTGTTTTGCTCATTAAAATTAAAATTAGCAACATTAAAATTGGGAACATTAAATTTATAATCACCATAACTAATCTCATTTCTTTGATTCCAGGTAACTTCAATTTTTCCTGAAAGTTGGGCGTTTAGTAAGCTTGTAAAAAGCAAAAAAAAGTAAAATAAAATTTTCTTCATAGCATTATAAAACGAAATTTTCTTTGAAAAAGTATTCAAAGAAAATAAATTTTTTTATAAAAATAAATAATAATTTTAAATATTATACGTTATCAATTTAATAACACAAAAATAAAATAAAATTTTGTAAAAAAAATTTGTTAATAGTGAGTTAATTACTATATTGCACCACTCAAATTTACCTATTTATTAGTATGAAAGTAAACAAAATTAAAACTGTAAAATTATTGCTATCTATCGTAACGATAGTAAGTTTAGCAAGTTGTAGCAAGCAATCTGGAAACAGTAACGTTTCTGGAGCTACTGGTATGAAAATCAACGATAAAAAAGGTGGTTTTCAATATGCCACTAATTTTAAGAAACAACAAGCTAGTCCCGGATTAGTTTTAGTTGAAGGTGGAACTTTTACTATGGGTAAAGTTCAAGATGATCCAATGCATGATTGGAACAATACTCCGAACCAACAACATGTTCAATCGTTTTATATGGATGAAACTGAAGTAACCAATAAAATGTATATGGAATACTTATATTGGTTGAAAAACGTTTTCTCTCCAACAGATGATAAATATAAAAACATTTACCAAGGTGCAGCCCCTGATACTTTAGTTTGGAGAAATCGATTGGGTTATAATGAAACAATGACTAACAATTATTTAAGACATCCGGCTTATGGTGATTATCCAGTTGTAGGTGTAAATTGGATTCAATCTGTTGAATTTAGTAAATGGAGAACCGATAGAGTTAATGAAATGTTGTTAGAAAAATCTGGTTTCATAAAAAAAGGTTCCAA
>JAYUFJ010000150.1:0-2034 GCA_043738775.1 Flavobacterium sp.
GGAATGATAATTAATGCAATTCGTGGAATACACGTTTTGGTGCCAAGAAATATGACAAAAGCAGCAGGTTTTTACAACACTTTATTAGAAACCGATGAACCTGCATTAGTTATAGAATGCTTAAACGGATACCGATTGAAAGAGAAAATGCCAACTAACTTGGGTAGTTTTAAAACACCAATTGGAGTGGTTGAAACTATAAAAACAGGTAATGACATTACTTTAGTTTCCTATGGATCAACTTTACGATTGGTTGAACAAGCCGCCAAAGAGTTACTAGAAATTGGTATAGACTGCGAAATTATTGATATTCAATCGTTGCTTCCGTTTGATATTACTGCCGATATTGCCAAAAGTATAAACAAAACAAATCGATTGTTGATTATTGATGAAGACGTTCCGGGTGGTGCATCGGCATATATTTTACAACAAATTATTGAGGAGCAAAATGGATATAAATATTTAGATTCTGCGCCGCAAACTTTGGCATCAAAAGCCCACAGACCAGCATACGGAACGGATGGTGATTATTTTTCGAAACCATCTGTTGAAGATATTTTTGAGAGGGTTTACGCAATTATGAGTGAGGTTTTTCCTGATAAGTTTAAGAAGTTGTATTAAAATAATAATTTAGATTTGATAATTGTTTTACAACTTGTCTTTGTTAATGAACTGTTCCAATATTTTTTTTGGAATGTTGGCAAAATAGTGCAATTGGTATTACTTCTAAAAAATTGAAATTTTAGATCATAAAAAATATTTTCTCAATCGTCCAATACAAAGAGACACAACCAATAACTGACGACATCGGATATACAACTCGTTCTTCGTACCAAATTTTGTCCGAAAACCATTTGCTTATCAAGAAATAAGCGGCAAAAATAATGGTAATTTGTCCCAATTCTACACCAATATTAAAAGAAAGTAACGAAGTAAAAAATTGTGCTTTTGGGATTCCAATTTCTTTTAAAGCTGTTGCAAATCCCAATCCGTGGATTAATCCAAAAATAAAAATTAGCAGGTAACGAATTTTGCTTTTTTCGGTAAAAAAAATATTTTCAATTGCCGTGTAAAGTATCGTTAATGCTATTAATGGCTCAATAATTTTAGAATTATAAATCACAATTCCAGAAGCCGATAATCCTAATGCCAAACTGTGTGCAATGGTAAAAATTGTGCATTGTAGCAAAACCGTTTTTAGTTTGGAACTGAAAAAAAACAAACATAAAATAAATAGAATATGGTCAAAACCCATTGGAATTACGTGAGTAAAACCGAGTTGTAAATAGTTTGTTATATTTTCCAAAAGGCAGATTTATTGCTTTATTAATTTGATTTTAAAAGTCGTTTCACCATTAACTTCCAGAAAATACATTCCATTTTGCAATCCAGAAAAATCTTCTTTCTCAATATTTTTTCCTGTAAATATTTTTTGACCAATCTCATTATACAATTGAAAGGTTTCATTTCCAGAAGTATTTCCAATAGTGATTTTTGATGAAAATGGATTGGGATAAACGGTGTTTTTAGGTTTTAAATCTAAACCATTCAAAGCCAAATTTGCCGGATTTCCTCGAACGCAGAGCACATAATTACTGTTGGTTTTTGTGTCGTAAGTTGTAATTCCGAATTGGGTATTCCAGTACCAAGATTTTGTTGTTTGATTGGGCAAACTTGTTGAACTCCAATAATTATGAACTCCAATTGTTGGAAAAAAAGTCGTGCTTGCCGATGGATTTATAACGCTTTCGTCATTGAGCGATTGCAATTCTTTGATGTTGGGTAAACGCCAATCTGTTAAACTTGCCAACGAAAGATTTTCGGCGTAAGCCAAAGCATTTTCCCAAGTTAAAAAAGCTGTATTTGGAGCTTTTTGCCAAACTAATTGCGTCAAATTATCGGTAATTGTTCCGTTGCCGTTATCAGTAAAATGATTGGAAATTGTAGTTGGAATTGAATTATTCCGAACCACTCGAACGTGAAATTTCTTAATTCCGCCAGCACTAATTGTTTCCGATTTTGGATGATTTCCTA
>JAYUFJ010000151.1:0-5701 GCA_043738775.1 Flavobacterium sp.
AGAAGCATCACCTGCGCCCTGGCTAGTATATTTTCCAACTTTTTCAATACCTGCACCTGCAAAAACAGAAACTGTTGGTAAAAGTAACCCTTTTTTAAATCGTACATCGTTTCTGGCTATTTCAATATTTTGAAGTGCTGACTGCAAATCAAAATTATTTTTTAAACCAATTTCAATTAATGCGTTAAGGTTTTTATCTGCGAAAAAATCTTTCCAAACTGTTTTGGCCGAATTGATACTGTCTTTAGAGACAGAATAAGATTCGGGTAAAATTGGCTTTTCAACCTTTTCAACAGGTGCTAAAACTTTACAGCTTGTGATAACACTACAAATTAATAAAGCAACTATTTTATGTGATTTATTCATTTTAAATTTTTTTTGTATTTTGAATTTTCAAACTTTGATCAATTATTTAAACAATTAAAGTGCAAAAATTTAAAATTATCATTTATTTTTTCTTTTTCTTTTTAAATACTTTTTTAAGGTATTTTTTTAATACCTCTGTTAAAGTACCCTCTTCTTGACCTTCAATTAAAACATTTTTTTCGGATATTCTGGCAAAAATATAGTACAACCCCGGAATCATTATTACCCCAAAAATAGTTCCAAAAAGCATACCACCAGCTGCTGCACTTCCGATGGTTCTGTTTCCAATTGCACCAGGACCACTAGCAAAAACCAAAGGGATTAAGCCCGCTATAAAGGCAAATGATGTCATTAAAATAGGGCGTAAACGTGCTTTTGCTCCTTCAATTGCCGATTCAAAAACAGTTTTCCCCGATGCGTGCCTTTGTACAGCAAACTCAACTATTAAAACTCCATTTTTTCCTAGAATACCAATAAGCATTACCATTGCAATTTGTGCATAAATGTTGTTTTCTAACCCAAAAATAGTTAAGAAAAAGAACGCACCAAAAATACCAATGGGTAACGAAAGTAAAATAGGCAAGGGTAACACAAAACTTTCATACTGCGCCGAAAGCACCAAATAAACAAAAATTAATGAAATTAAAAAAGCATACAAAGCTTGGTTTCCTTGACGGGATTCATCAATAGAAATACCTGCCCATTCAATGCCATAACCACGTGGCAATTTTTCTTTAGCGACGGCTTCAACAACTTTTAATGCCGTACCACTACTGTAACCAGTTGATGGACTTCCGCTTATTTGAGAAGAGCTAAACAAGTTGAATCGAGTATTTTCAGAAAATCCAAAAGTTTTATCAATTTTCATAAATGCAGAATAAGGAACCATTTCATCTCGATTATTTTTTACGTATAGTTTCAAAATATCTTCTGGCAAAGCTCGATATTGAGGTAATGCTTGAACCATTACTTTATATTGTCGATCAAATTTTATAAAATTTGTTTCGTAATCACTACCAATTAAAGTTGACAAATTACCCATTGCATTATCAATAGTAACCCCTTTTTGCTGTGCTTTATCGTTATCAACATTTAACATATATTGCGGAAAACTGGCACTGTAAAAAGAAAAAATTGATGTCAATTCTTTTCTTTTAGCCAATTCTTTTACAAAATCGGCATTAATTTTTTCCATTCTTTTATAATCACCGCTTCCGGTTTTATCTAAAAGACGTAACTCGAAACCACCTGCTGCACCATAACCAGGAACAGCCGGAGGTGGAAAATATTCGATTGAAGCACCTTTAATATTTTTAGCCTTTTCTTCTAATTCGTCCATTACCTGGAATACCGAATGTTTTCTTTGATCCCAATCTTTCAAATTAATTAATAAACTTCCTGAATTTGAACCAGTTCCTTCCGATAAAATTTCATAGCCCGACATTGATGAAACCGATTTAATTTCGGGGATTGTAGCGGCAATTTTTTGAAGTTGATTGGCTATATCATCGGTTCTTTCTAGAGTTGAACCTGGCGGAGTTTGTATAATAGCGTAAAATAATCCTTGATCTTCACTAGGAATAAAACCTGATGGAACAGAAGTACTTAAACCCCAAGTGCCAAAACAAAATGCAATTAATACCAATGCCGTAATAACGCGTCGGTTTACAATTTGCGTTACCAATTTGGTATATTTTCCTTCTAAACTATTAAATTTTGCATTAAACCAAGCCAAAAAGCGATTTAAAATGGTTTGCTTTTTTACTTGCCCGTGTGTGTTTTTTAACATTATCGCACAAATAGCTGGGGTAAATGTTAAAGCAACTACTCCAGATAAAATAATCGCCGTTGCCATTGTAACAGCAAATTGTCGATAAAAAATACCTACTGGACCGCCCATAAATGAAATTGGGATAAAAACGGCTGCCATAACAAGTGTAATTGCAATAATTGCTCCGCCTATCTCGGACATTGCCATTTTAGTTGCTTCTAAGGCATTACAATGATGTTCTTCCATTTTGGCGTGCACTGCCTCGACGACGACAATAGCATCATCAACTACGATACCAATGGCTAAAACTAAAGCAAAAAGTGTAATTAAATTGATTGAAATTCCAAATAATTGCAAGAAAAAAAACGTTCCTATGAGCGATACTGGAACGGCCAATGCTGGAATTAATGTGGAACGCCAATCGCCCAAAAACAAAAACACTACCAATGAAACCAGTAAAAAAGCCTCAATAAGTGTGTGAATTACCTTTTCTATCGATGCATCTAAAAATTTAGAAACGTCGTAACCTAGTGAATAATCCATTCCTTTTGGAAACGATTCGGCTTTAATTTGTTCTAGTCGTTTTTTTACTTTTGCAATTACAGCACTTGCGTTACTACCGTATGATTGTTTTAAAACGATAGCTGCCGATGGTTTTCCGTTCAACTTTGAGTATAAATCGTAATAAGAATTACCAAATTTAATATCGGCAATATCTTTTAAACGCAACAATTCTCCATTGGCATTGGCTTTTACTACTATATTTTCATATTGTTCTTTAGTAGTAAAACGTCCCGAATATTTTAATACATATTCAAATGCTTGTGATTTTAAACCAGAACTTTCACCTGTTTTACCCGGTGAAGCTTCTAAACTTTGATTGCCAAGGGCAGTCATTACCTCATCGGCAGAAATTTTATAGGCCAACATTCTATCTGGTTTTAACCAAACTCGCATTGCAAATTCACGGTTTCCTAATACACTCGCAAAACCTACTCCATCAATTTTTTTTAATTCTGATAGTAAATTTATATCGGCAAAATTAAACATAAAATTTACGTCGAGATTTGGATCGGTGCTAAATAGATTAATATACATTAACATACTTGGTTCTACTCGGCTTATTTTTACACCCGACCTTACTACTAATGGTGGTAATTTATTTATTACCCCTGCAATACGGTTTTGAACGTTCATCGCAGCTACATTAGGGTCAGTTCCTAATTCAAAAACTACGTGAATAGTTGCTGTACCATCATTTCCTGCATCCGAAGATATATATTTTACTCCTTGGGTTCCATTTATGGCTCTTTCAAGAGGTATGGCGACTGATTTTATTAATAATTCACCGTTGGCACCTGGATATTCTGCATCAACATTTACCGTTGGCGGTGATATTGATGGGAATTGTGTTACTGGTAAATTAACTAAAGCTAGTGCCCCTAAAAATAAAATAATAAGCGATATAACAATTGATAAAACGGGTCTTTGTATGAATTTATTAAACATAATTGCTTTATTATTTTATTAATTGTAATGATTTCATTACTTCTTTTGGTTCAATAAATTTACTGTTAATTTTAGTGTCTTCTTTTGCAGTTTGCAAACCGTCTAAAAGTATTTTATCGCTTTCAGTTAAACCAGAGTCAATAATGTATAAATTAGATAATTTTTGTTTTATATTAATATTTCGTGATTTTAAAACATTGTTTTTATCAACTACATAAACATAAGTTTTGTCGAGCAAGCCAAAAGTTGCTTTTTGTGGAATAATCAAAGCGTTTTTAAGAGGCATTGTCATTCTTACTTTACCAGTTTCTCCATGTTTTAGTAATAATTCTGGATTTGGAAACTTGGCACGAATAGCAATGTTACCCGTTTCATTATCAAATTCACTCTCGATAGTTTCAATTGCGCCTTTATATTTAAAAGTATCTCCATTTGATAAAATCAATGAAACGTTGTTTTTAATATCGCTTTTGGCAGTTGCTTTGTAATTTAAATATTCCGTCTCGGTCATATTAAAATAAGTAAATACGTCTTTATTATTTGAAATTTTGGTTAAAACTGTACCTTCATCGATTAAACTTCCTTTTTTAAATAAAATTCGGTCAATAGTTCCGTCAAACGGGGCAGTAATTTTAGTAAACCCCAAATGGGTTTCGGCCATTGCCAAATCGGCATTAGCTTCATCAAGTTTTGCCTGAGCCATAGCCAATTCAGTTTTTGAAACTATATTTTTATCAGACAATAATTTGGTGTTTTGCAGTTCAAGGCTAACTAATCTGGCTTCGGCTTTTGCTTTTAAATATTCTGCTTGATACACTTTTGGCATAATAGTAAACAACACTTGTCCTGATTTTACAAAACGACCTTCATCGACTGAAAATGCTTCCAAATAACCTTTTTCTTGAGCCCGAATTTCAACGTTTTGTATTGATTGAATTTGGGCTACATATTCTTTAATAAATGTGGTGTCTTTTACAATTGGGCTTGTAACTGTGTATTCCGAAATAGTTTCTTTTTCTTTTTGATCTGGTTTACAGCTTGATAAGTTAAATACAGCAACAGCTCCGAGTAGCACGAGTAAATTTTTCATTTTATTAGTAATTATTTATTGAAATAATAGTGATTGATTTTGCAAAGATACAAATCTGTTCCAATTGATTTTGAAAATCAAAAATTTAGATTAAAAATACATTTAAAGAAATGTAATTTAACCGAGGAAGTTTTGAAAAATTACAATAGAAGTAATTTTTGTTAATAGTTTTTTTTGGAACAAAATTTAAAGAAATTGCTTTATTTTTAAAAGAAAAAAAAGTTGCAATTGAATAGTTATTTCTATTAATTATTGATTGAAAATCTTCATCTTCATTGTCATTTTCAAAATCATCAATTAAATCGGTTTTAATTATTGTTGGAGTAGATTTAGAAATTTCAAATTTAGTAAAAGACTTTTTTAAACTATTATTTGAATAACTAATATTGTGATTTTTATTTATAAGTAAAGCATAGCTCGAGCTTATTAAAAACGAGCTAAATAGAAATAGATATAAAAATAATTTTTTCATATTTACTGCAAAAATAATGTCTTTAAAAACAAAAAAAAATAAAGTTGTTAAAATTTAACATTTTTATAATAGTAATTTAAAATTTATCTTTGAAACGTGAAACACTTTAATTATATTTTTACTGGTTCAGGATTATCAGCATTAATGACAATTTACGAGATGATTTTGTCAAAAAATTTTTCTGATATATCAATATTGTTGATTGATGCTGATGCTAAAAAAACCAACGATAGAACTTGGTGTTTTTGGGATGATTCCAATTTATTTGAAAATATAATTTCAAAAAAATGGACAAAAGCCTTTTTTGCAAATGAAAAATGGAATAAAAATTTAGAAATCAATCCGTACACTTATAATATGATTCAAGGTTTGGATTTTTATAACTTGGTTTTTAATGCCCTATCTAAACACAGTAACATTGAATTTAAAAATCAAAAAGTACTAGATTTTACAGAATTAAAAAATCATTGCATCGTTAAAACCGAAAGTGAGA
>JAYUFJ010000152.1:0-2028 GCA_043738775.1 Flavobacterium sp.
AAAGCGTAAAAATTGGGTTTATCTTTAAATTGATTATTTGAACAAAAACAAAATTAGGGTTTTTAAGTTAAACCAAAAAACCCTAATTGCTTAATATAAAATTTACTTGTCGGATAAAATTAAAGAGTTACTATTTTTTCCCATAAAAATAACCTTGGTGTTTGGTGATAAAGCAACTTCTTTTTGAGCTTTTATTTGTTCGTACTGCAATTGTTTATCAGATAAATTAGCCGAAATAATTTTTTGATAATCGGCTATTCCTTGTGCTTCAACACGTTTACGCTCGGCTTCTTGTTTTTCTTTTTGAAGTACGAAAGTCATTTTTTGAGCATCTTGCTCGGCGTTAATTTTACTTTCAATAGATGCTTTAACAGATGTGGGTAAGTTAATGTTACGAATTAACAACTGCTCAAGCACCAGTCCGCGAGATTTAAAATCACTTTCGATTGATTTATAAATTCGTTGTTGAAATTCTTCTCTTTTTGATGAATATAAAGCTACAGCATCATAATAAACGGCATTATCCCGAATTCGTGTTCGCGTTATTGGTCGAACAATTTTATCGGTAAAATCAACTCCAATGTTTTTATAAATTTTTGGTGCATCAACAGGTAAAATTCGATATAAAACAGTTAAGTCAATCACAACTTCTAACCCGTCGGAAGAGAGTACTCGAATAGCATCATCGCCGCTTTTAGCACCTTCATCGTGTATAACCGACATAGTATAGTTTTGCGTTTGGATGTTCATTTCGGTAACATCAACTAATGGATTAATAATGTGCAAACCACTTAACAAAACGTCTGAATCAACATTTCCGTAAAGCGATTTTACACCAACATTGCCTGCATTAATTTGCTTGAACATTGAGCTTGAAATTCCTATTAAAGCTAATATTAAACCTACAATTCTTATTGAAGTTGAATATTTGGTAAAAGGAGAAAAGTTTTTTTGAACCAAAAAACTATAAAAAATTAATCCGCAACCCATTAAAATTAAAAGTATCATTATTTATGATTTTAAATTATACTATGATTATACGTTGCTAGAAAATAATAGTTACAAATTTTTAAAACAATGTTTATTAGTTATGATTTTTAATAACCAATTTTTTGGTCAAATAATGAAATCGAATGTATAGAAATAATGCCGCAGAAGTTAGTCCAGCTAGAAGTCCAATCCAAACTCCGACTGCTTTTAAATTGGTAAAAATTCCTAAATAATAAGAAATAGGAAAACCAATTACCCAGTAAGCCACAAAGGTAATATACATTGGTATTTTAACATCTTGTAAACCACGAAGTGCTCCTAAAACAACCACTTGAATTCCATCTGAGATTTGAAAAACAGCTGCAACCAAAAGTAATTTTGAAGCAATTTCAATTACAATACTGTTATCAATTTGTTGTGTTGGATTTTCCATATCTAAAAATAAATAAGGCAAATAGTTGTGAAAAACAACGAATAGAATTGCAAAAACAATTTCAATTAAAACAGATAAAATAAATACCGAACGAGCAATAGTGATTAAACTTTTATAATCTTTTAAACCTTTTTGAGTACTTACTCGAATCATTGAAACTACGCTTAAACCAACGGCAACCATAAATGTTGAAGAGGCTAAACTTAATGCAATTTGGTTTGCAGCTTGACTGGTTTTTCCAATGTTTCCGCACAACCAAATACCAGCGGTAAATAAAACAACTTCAAAAAGCATTTGTAATGCCGTAGGAAAACCAAGGTCAATAATTTTTTTTAAAACCGTCTTTTTAATTTCAAATAAACCAAAACCTTCAAAATAAGGATGCAATTTTTTTCGAGAAGCCAATATAAAATGCATAAATGTAACCATCAAAATTCGAGAAATTACGGTACCTAATCCGGCGCCAATTATTCCCATTTTTGGAAAAAACCAAATGCCATAAATTAAAAAATAATTTAATATAATGTGTAAAACATTTGCCAAAATAATAGCATACATAGAATAATGGGTTAGCGAAAGTCCATCGGCAAATTGCTTGTAACCTT
>JAYUFJ010000153.1:0-2024 GCA_043738775.1 Flavobacterium sp.
GGAAAAGTTGCAATGCTTTTTGCAACGACTTTTTCTGAAAAAGTTGAAAAACTAATAATTGCCGACATTGGGCCGAAGTTTTATGCGCCTCATCATCAAGATATTTTGGAAGGTTTAAATGCTGTTGATTTTTCAAAAAAACCAAGTCGAGTTGAGGTTGAAGAAATTTTATATCCCTACATTCCTGATTTTGGAACTCGACAATTTTTAATGAAAAACTTGTATTGGGTTGAACTGGGTCAACTTGGATTTCGATTTAATTTAAAAGTACTTAGTGAAAAAACTACAAAAATTGGTGCTTCATTGCCAGAAAATGCCATTTTTAACAAGCCAACCTTATTTATTCGAGGTGGCAATTCAAACTATATTTTAGATTCCGATTTGCCCGAAATTAAAATTCATTTTCGAATGATGGAATTGAAAACAATACCGAATGTTGGGCATTGGTTACACTCGGAAAACCCTAAATTATTTTTTGAGGAAACTGCTGAATTTTTGAAATAAAAAATTATATTTGAAACAATAAAATTTCGTTTATGAGTGAAGTACTTTCAAAATACTTGCCCGAACATTCGGTAAATGTTTGTTTTGAGTTAATAAAAGCCAATAATGTTCATTTAAAAATTGTAAATGAGCGG
Organism: Flavobacterium sp.; assembly: GCA_043738775.1. Lineage (GTDB taxonomy): Bacteria > Bacteroidota > Bacteroidia > Flavobacteriales > Flavobacteriaceae > Flavobacterium. Next base: position 639 of record JAYUFJ010000153.1, read on the forward strand.
CAAACGCGTCACGGAGATTATAGAAAAGGAATTTCTGGAAAACATGAAATTACAGTAAACTCAAATTTAAACAAATACCGATTTTTAATTACTTTAATACACGAAATTGCGCACTTAGTTGCTTTTGAAAAATATGGCAGAAGCATAAAACCGCATGGCGACCAATGGAAAATTACGTTTCAACATTTAATGATTCCTTTTATTCGACCCGAAATATTTCCTAATCAAATAGTACCCTTGTTGGCTCGACATTTTAAAAATCCTAAAGCCAGTAGCGATACAGACGCAACTTTATCATTAGCATTAAAACAATTTGATGTTCAAGATTCCGATAAAAATTATATATTTGAAATTCCATACGGAACAATTTTTAAAATTAAAAACGGCAAGGTATTCAAAAAAATTGCTTTACGAATAAAACGATACGAGTGTCTAGAAATAAATTCGGGCAGACTTTATTTGTTTAATCCAAATGCAGAAGTAGAAATTTTAATAAGTTAAAAAATGAAAAAAACAGGCTTATTGCTTATGCTACTTTTTTTTACAAAAAATACTTTTGCACAAAACTATATTTTGCCAAATGAAAAGGTTGTATTTTCGTTTATCACAAAAAATTGTAAAAAGATGGTTTTGGCTAAAGATAAAAACAACAACTATCTAATTTATCGTTTTGGTTCAACCCAAAAAATCGAATTGGAATATCCAAAAGATAAAAATATGCTAAGTTGGTCTAAGTTTCGTTTTTCGTTTTACTTGCGGGGCGGCGGGGTTCAAAATGAAGCAATGGATTTAAATGGACTTCATTTTGAAATAGATAATTTTAAGTATTCATTGTATCAAAATTATTATGCAGCTGTTAATCAAAAAGCGATTGGATTGAGGTTAACTAATTTAAAAACACATAAAATAATTGACATTAAAGGAAAAAATAAAACGTTAAAAGGTAATTTATACGATTTTAGGGATAACGAATTAGTTAAAATTGACAAAGATAGAATAGATTAAAAATGGAAAATAAAAATTATTACGCAATTATAATGGCTGGCGGTGTAGGTTCACGTTTTTGGCCCGTTTCAACTACCGATTTCCCAAAACAATTTCACGATATGTTGGGAGCTGGGCACACTTTGATTCAAAAAACCTTTAGTCGTTTATCAAAATTGGTTCCAGCCGAAAATATTTTGGTATTAACCAATGAACGCTATAACGATTTGGTTTTGCAACAATTACCTTTAATTAAACCCGAACAAGTTTTGCTAGAACCAGCAATGCGAAACACTGCGCCTTGCATTTTATATGCTTCATTAAAAATTCAAAAACTAAACCCAAATGCAGTTATGGTTGTAGCACCAAGCGATCATTGGATTGAAGATGAAAATGAATTTG
>JAYUFJ010000154.1:0-2022 GCA_043738775.1 Flavobacterium sp.
CCAAATAGAAAAATAAAATATGCTAAACCGCAACAAGGACAATTTATTGCTGGAAGTTTTATGTTTGTAAAAGCATTTGATTTTGACCAAGTTGGTGGTTTCGATACCAATATTTTTTTATATTATGAAGAGACTGATTTGTGTATCCGATTATCAAAAATAAATAAATTTGCATTTTTAATTCCTGAGGCCGAATTTATACATTTTCACGGAGCAAGTACAGTGAGGTCAATGGCTATAAAAATTGAGTTAAAAATTTCTTTTTTATACCTTATTAGAAAACATTATGGTTATTTTTGGCATAAAATTATGCTTAATAAATTACGAATTCAGTTTTTGTTAAAAAGTATTTTTAAACCAAATTATTTTAAATTGTTTGGTGTATTAATTGTTGGTGCGCCACTAAGTAAATCGTTAAAAGTTAAACAGAAAATAAGATTGTAAAATGGGAATATCCAGAAATATTAAATATTTTTTTAGAAGAATAAGAAAGATAAATAACTTTGTAATCAAATATAAAAAAAATGAAATCAAAGAAATCAAAAATATTGAAAGAAAATTTTTGATTTTTAATAATTCAGAAGAACCAAAAGTCTCGATAATTATTCCATTCTATAATCAATTGGAGTACACTGTTAATTGTTTAAATTACTTAAACGAAAACCTATCTGATATTTATTCGTATGAAATACTGTTGATAGACGACAATAGTTCTGAGAATTGTGATTTAAGTTTTATAAAAGGAATTAAAGTCATAAAAAATTCTGAAAATAAAGGTTTTTTAAGAAGCATCAATGTCGGAATAAAAGAATCTAAGGCTGATTTCATTTACATACTTAACAACGATACTGAGGTCAAAAAAGGATTTCTTGATGAATTGTTTTATGTTTTTGAAAATTTTAAAGATGTTGGCGCAGTTGGATCAAAATTAATCAACGCCGATGGGAGTTTACAAGAGGCTGGTGCTGTTTTTATGAAAGATTGTACAATTCATCAAATTGTTAGAAAAAAAGAAGTTTATTACCCACAAGTTAATTACATCAATAGAGTAGATTATTGCTCTGGCTGCAGTTTGCTATTCAAAAAAAATAATGATTTAGGACAAGTTAATTTTTTCGATGAACAATTTGCACCCGCTTATTTTGAAGAAACAGATTTATGTTTCCAATTAAAATATTTACAAAATAAACATATCTATTACACCTCATTCTCTGAAGTTTTACATTTCAACGGTGTTACCTACAACTCACCTAAAAATAATGTTGAATCGAAAATTAAGCAAAAAGAAGAGCTGTTTAGAGTAAATCTTCAGAAATTTAAAAACAAATGGCAAACTCAAATTGATGCCATACAAGCAACAACAGTTGAAACAAGAATAGAAGAACTTTATGAAAATAAAGAAGTGGTGATTTTTTGTGGAATTATTCCCGAATTTGACAAAGATTCGGGTTCGAATAGACTTACCGAAATTATTCAAGCATTTCTGGACTTAGGTTTTTATGTCTCGATTGTAAAAAAGAAAACTTTTTTAAGTGAAAGTAAATACGTTGAACATTTCCAACGAATGGGCGTTAACGTTTATTATGAACACAAACAAACAGTTGGGATTGAAGATTATTTAGAAAAAAACAATAAAAATGCAACTTTAGCCTGGTTCTACAACCCAGATGTTTTTATTGAATATTACAAAATTGCACAAAAACATTTGCCTAAAGCAAAACTTGTTTATGATATGGTAGATATCCATCATTTGAGGTACAAGAGAGCGGTGGAATTAGAGCCTAAAAGAATTTCTTTCAGAAAAAAATACCTAAGATATAAGAAAAAGGAAGCAGTTGCAGCAAAAATAGCCGATTATGTAATAACTATATCCGATTTTGAAGAAAATTACATGAAACAATTTTGTGATGAAAGCAAAATAATTACAATTTCTAATATTCATTATATCAAAACCGACATAGAAAAGACGCTAGAATTTGACGCGCGCAAAGATATTTTATTTATCGGGTCTTCACACACACC
>JAYUFJ010000155.1:0-2018 GCA_043738775.1 Flavobacterium sp.
CAACGCTGACGAAGTTATAAAGTGCAAATTTGGGCCTACAGCAGTATTAACTAATCCAGAGTTTCCAAATGAAGTGTCTAAAATATAATTTTGTGAATAATTTTTACAAGTTGCTAAAACTAGCAGTAAATAGATAATTTTTGTTTTCATTTTCGTTTTTGTTAATTTTTTGCAGCATTTCTGCCAACGTCTCGTGGCTTGGCGTCAGTTGGGGATTTGGTTAGACAAATGTATCGATTAAAGACCGAACTTCCAAGTACAAAACCAACTTTAAAGTTTGCCTAAAACCCCAATTGCGCCAAACCGCTGTTGTCGGGCAGCCTTTTTTTTATATTTTTAGTCCTTTTACAAGTTTATATTCTACAGATTGCGTTCCATATTGTGCTTTTACGCTTTCTTTTAACCGTTGGCAAAGTTGTGAAAGTTGTTCGTATTTCGTTGTTCTACTTTCTCGTGCCATTTTCAACGCTCCAAATTCTTGAACAGAAGTTGTATTTATTTGTGTTGCTAAATCGCGCTTTTGAATAAGTTTTGTTACGCTACATTCCGCATTAGTAGGCGAGTAGTTCGTTCCAAATATTGTCAAAGTTGCAATTATATCCGAGAATGTCTGCAATATTGTTCCGTATGAACGTTCTGATTGGCTCACTGTATCAGTATTTTCAGACGTTGAACTTCGAGCAACTTTAATTCCCCTAATTTTGGTAACCAAATTCATAATATTATCTGTTTCAGTTGCATTCTTTCCGTAAATTGAACGAACATTTGCGACAATTGGTGTAACTATTTTTGATATTGAGTTTGAATCTTTTAAGAATATATTTTGTTTTGCGTTTACAGATGAAGAATATGTTTGCGACTTACTCGCAACTTCTGCATTGTTAAGCAACAACTCTTGCACTTTACTATTTAAATTTGAGATTGATAATTCAGCATTTAGTTCTGAATAATTTGCAAATGACTGTAAATTAGTTGATAATGCTTGTGCGTTTTCTAATCTCTTCCCAAATGAATTCTCTGATATACTTGCCATATATTATTACATTTATGTATAACTTTATTGTTATAGTGAAACAAATGTAAAGTAAAATTAAGTAAAAAAAATAAATTTATAAATAATATTTTTATGCTTGTGAAAGAAATATTTATTAATACGAACAATATTTAAAGTTAATTAAACAATTTCGTCGTTTAAATAAATAATCTTTTCTACTTTGTGTAACGTTTTTGAATTTCCATTTTTGCTTTTCGTTATTCTGTCGCTCGAAGGTTGCCGACAACGTCCCGCAGCTTGCAGAAGTGGCGGATTAAGGAAGCCAAAACTTTCGGTTAAACACTGACTTTGCAAGTACAAAACCAACTTTAAATTAAGCCCAAAACCCGCCATTTCTGCAAACTGCTGTTGTGTGTAGTGCCTTTACCAATTTGGTTTATAATTTTTAATATTTTCTACTTTTACTTTTGTCCAATATGAAATTATCCCTCTGTTTTCTAATGTTTTGTATGATTTCAAAATTCTTACAGGAAAGTTTGCAGCAATTGCAGTGTCTTCGTAAAATATAAGATTTCCATTGTTGGTAATTTTACCAAAATAAAATGAAGTTTGCCCACCATTAATATTTTCAAATATGTTAACCTTAATTTTTTCTCCTTCAATAATATAATATGATGGAGTTCCAATATTTTCATTATTGATTTTTTCAAGGTTAGGAATTCCATCGTTGTATATAAACAAAGCTTGTCCGCCACTAAAAAATCTCACAAATCTGTATCCTTTTCTTTCCATTGGATTTTTATTCCATTTATTAAAAACAGAATCCATTACATATATCGAATTTGTGTCGATTAACGTTTTTTGCATTGAAGTGAATTTCTGTTTACTATATTTAAAATCTTTAGTTTTATTTACACGAAATCCGCCTTCATGTGTTGTGTAGAAACTAACACAAGAAATTTGAAGTAGAATATAAAATAAGATTAAAATTTTTTTCATTTTTTCTTGTTATTTCTGTTTTTCT
>JAYUFJ010000156.1:0-2015 GCA_043738775.1 Flavobacterium sp.
ATAATTTGAGAATATTCTTCGCTTTCGTAATCGGTTCTTGTAACTAATTGATGGTTTATTTCTTCTAGCTTTTTTTCAACTATTTTTATTTCAGTAAAAGCTTCGTACGCTTCTTCGAGTACTGTTCTACCTGCTTCAAAATCAATATCTTGACGTAAAAAACCCATTCTAACTTCTTTTTCAGTTGCTATAGTACCAGAATCGGGTTTAAAATCACCTGCTAATATTTTAAGCATTGTTGATTTTCCCGCACCATTTTTTCCTACTAAGCCAACTCTGTCTCCTAATCCTAAACGAAATGTAACTTCTTCAAAAAGATACGAACCACCAAAAGAAACCGAAAGATTATGAATGTTTAACATTTATATTAAGTTTATGAATTTAAAAAGTTAGTTTGGTGCTTTTAAAATCTGTAAATTTGTAAAAACAATATCAACTAGAATTTTTTTGCAAATGTTAAAAAAAGGATCCAAATTACATAGTATTTTAACAGGAAGTTGTCCAAGATGTCAAGAAGAAAGTATGTATTTGAATAAAAACCCCTATATTTTGGGTAAATTATATGCTATGAATGAAAATTGTAGTCATTGTGGATTAAAATATAAAATTGAGCCTTCTTTTTTTTATGGAGCTATGTATGTAAGTTATGGTTTAACCGTTGCTATTGGAATTATTATTTTTTTTGTAGCAAGTTTTTTTGGAAAGTTAACGGCAAATCAAGCATTATTTTATATTATTTTAGGAATAATAGTTTTGATGCCAATCACTGCTAGATTGGCTCGTAACATTTACATTAATATGTTTGTGAAATTCAATAAAAACTGGAAATCAATTTCTGATAGCGTTTAATATCAATGTAATCATCGATAGGTGATTTATTTTCAATATGTTCGTACAACATTGAAACCAATTCGGGCGCAAGCATTACGCCACGTGTTCCCAGCCCATTTATAATATGATATTTTTTAAAACTTGGATGTGTTCCAACCAATGGTCTTCTATCTTTTACAGTTGGACGTACTCCTGCTATATGTTCTATTACTTCAAAATTGCACGAAATTATTTTTTTAAGGTTTTCTAATAATTCTATTTTACCGTTTTCAGTGGGTATATTAGTTTTATCTTCCCAATTGTATGTTGCTCCAACTTTATAGGTATCATTTCCTATTGGAATTATATAAATTGACGAGTTAACAATTGTTTTTAAATCTAAATTAATAGCTTTAATAATTATTAATTCCCCTTTGGTACCATCAACTGGTAAATAATTAAAAAATGGGTTATATCGATTTCCAAATCCCTCCGCAAAGATTATATTTTTTGCTTTAACACCATTATATTCAACATAATTTTTTTTATAAATTAATTTCAAATGTTCAAAAGTTTCATTGAAATATGTTTTTTGATTTTTAAGATATTCAATATATTTTGTTATTAATAGGTTTGTGTCAACATAACCTGTATCAAATACTTCACCAAAATTGTATGGTGATTCGATATATTTATTTTTTTCTTTGACTAATATTGTAGATAAAAAATTACCTATTTTTGGTTTATCAGTAGCTGTATACCAATTGTTTTGTTCTTCTATTGAAAATAACTTTCTATGAATTGGAATTTTGTAATCTAGTTTACAATTTAATTTTTTTTCTAAACTAGTATAAAAATCTTTTAGAATATTTAATTGCTCGTTTGCATGCCAAACTTGACTAAATCTTTTTAAAATTACTGGATTGTACAATCCAGCTGCCACTTTTGAAGAATTTTGTGATTCATCATTAAAAACTATAAATGTTTTATTATTTTTTAGAGCTGTTTCACAAAATGAAATTCCTGCTAGACCCGAACCAACGATTATATAATCAAGCATAAATTAATTTTTAGTATATATAAAAAAAGGTTGCCCAGTGGACAACCTTATAATTAAAATTTTATTGAAATTTAGTAATTCCACATATCTTGTTCAAAATTACGAATCTTTTCTTTAATTCTTTCTGATTCCAATAACTGCATTT
>JAYUFJ010000157.1:0-2013 GCA_043738775.1 Flavobacterium sp.
AAACTTTGGCGTTTGTATTTCGATGAAAATGGTTTGGTTGTAACAAACAACGAACCGTCGAAAGATAGTTTGAAAAGTTTACACAAAACCATCAAAAAATGCACCGAAGATATCGAGAATTTCTCGTTCAACACATCGGTTTCGCAGTTTATGATTTGTGTGAACGAATTGCAAACTCAAAATTGTCATGAACGTAAAATTTTAGAACCTTTAGCCATTTTAATTTCGCCTTATGCGCCGCATATTGCCGAAGAATTATTGAAACAATTGGGTCACAACGAATCGATTTCGACTATTGACTTCCCTATTTGCGAAGAGAAATATTTAGTAGAATCCGAGAAAGAATATCCAGTTTCGTTTAACGGTAAAATGCGTTTTACAATTGTTTTACCTTTGGATTTATCGCCAACCCAAATAGAAGAAATAATAATGAAAGACGAACGAACTATTGCTCAATTGTCTGGAAATACTCCAAAAAAAGTAATTATTGTTCCAGGAAAAGTTATTAATTTGGTGGGTTAATAAAAATAAAGTATTAATTTTTAAAGTTTAAAGTTGAATTTGACGTTCAATTTGTTGATCGAGTGAAATAAAGGTTTCGGTACGTGAAACTCCTGAAATGGGTTGTATTTTTTGGTTCAACAAGTTCATTAAATGTTCGTTGTCGCGACAGATTATTTTTATTAAAATACTCCAATTTCCAGTTGTGTAATGGCATTCCAAAATTTCGGGTATTTTTTTTAATTCTTTAACGGCTTCGGAATTGCTAGAAGCTTTGTCCAAATAAACGCCAATGAATGCAGTTGTTTTGTAACCCAAAACTTTATTGTTTATAACGAATTTTGAACCCGATATTACTCCTGCATCTTCTAATTTTTTTAATCGTTGATGAATTGCAGCTCCCGATATTCCGATTTTATTGGCTATTTGGAGAATCGGTTTTCGGGCATCGAGCATTAAATCGCGTAAAATTTCTTTGTCGATTCCGTCAATTTCTATTTGTAACTGATTTTGCTTCATTGATTATAAATTTTAATCAAAAATAGCTTTTTTGGTTGAATTTATTGTTATTTGGTTGAATTTAAACTTTATTAATAAAAAACAAAACTATTTATCTAGCCCCGATTGCAGTGTAAAACATTTTTTTTAAACTTTTAAAGTTTAAAAAAAAATTTGGAACGTAAAGCGGGAACGATGTTGATAAAAAAACAAAACGTTTTGCTTGGTAAAAAAATAAAAAAGTATATTTGTGTAAAACTAATATATGATTTCTATTGACCCAAAAAAGTTGACTGCAATGCAATTGCAGGGTTATTTACAAGGCGCCGTGGCTCCGAGACCGATTGCTTTTGCGAGTACGATTGATAAAAATGGTAATCCAAATTTATCGCCTTTTAGCTTTTTTAATATTTTTAGTTCGAACCCTCCTATTTTGGTTTTTTCGCCTGCTCGAAGGGTTCGTGATAATACAATTAAACACACTTTGATTAATTGCAAGGATACAAAAGAGGTGGTGATTAATGTGGTTAATTTTGAAATTGTACAACAAATGTCACTATCGAGTACGGAATATGGCGATGGAGTGAATGAGTTCGAAAAATCGGGTTTAACTGCTGTTCCGTCGGAAGTTGTAAAACCGTATAGGGTTAAAGAAAGTCCAGTTCAACTGGAATGCAAGGTAAACGAAATTATAGCTTTAGGACAAGAAGGTGGCGCTGGAAATTTGATAATTTGTGAAGTGGTAAAAATTCATATTGACGAATTGATTTTGGATGAAAATGGTGCAATTGACCCAAATAAAATTGATTTGGTTTCGCGAATGGGAGGCAATTGGTATTCACGTGCCAAAGATGGTTTGTTTGAAGTAGAAAAACCCATTTCAAGTTTGGGAATTGGAGTAGATTCAATTCCCGATTTTGTAAAACAAAGTGCCATTTTTGATGGTAACGATTTAGGTAAGTTAGGAAACGTTAATGCGATGCCTAATTTGGAAGAAATTAGTATATTTGTAAA
>JAYUFJ010000158.1:0-5633 GCA_043738775.1 Flavobacterium sp.
TGATACGTGTTTAAATCCAATGGGTTAAAATCGGCATCAATTTTATCCGAATTTAAAATTGTAGGTATCATAACCAAGGTGTGACGTTTTTCATATTGTTCCGTAATTGGGTTGCCTAATAAATCACGCAACTCTTCATATCCTGTTGTTCCCCAAGTTGAATTATCTGTGTAAGCAGCATAATAAATTCGTAATCCTAATTTTGAAGCCGAATTGTTCTTTTTAACATTTTTTTCTATGTGATAAATGAATTTTTTTATAGTATCAAGGTCAAACCAAATTGATTTAGCATCGCCATTAACACTCCCAACAATATTATTAGAGTTAATAACTTTTAATTGATTTTCGCTATACTGTTCAATCATTTTTTTTACCAATCCTCTACTTAGTGTGCTTGGATTTGTGCCACTATAATCGCTACAAATTTCATTTTTTGAGACTTCTCGATCTATTGGAGGAAAAAAATAAACATACACTCCAAAAGTTACTAATACTAATGCAATAAAAACATTCGATTTATTATTTGTCATACTATTTTAAATTAAGTTAATACTTCGACAAAGTAAGAAAATAAATTTGGTTTATTAAATGTTTAATCACTCATTTCAAACTCCGTTAAACAACGGAAATTATGAACTGTTTTTTTATTAACACGAATGTTGTTTTAACTTAAAAAACAAATAGCTAATCAACTAATTGATTTTTAGCTATTTAACTACTTATTTTTTAATGCAATTTTTTCAACTTTGTAATGTGCTTTAAGAACAATTCTAGATACTTCTTAAAAACATAAAGGCAAAACCCGAAAAGCCATAATAAAGTAGGGATAAAATTTAATAACTATGTCATGAGTTTATATCAACAAGTGTATCAGGGCGAATCATTTTCTGAACAAGATTATTTAGAAGCCGTTCGATACGTATTAGGACCTGAATATTCTTCACTTCCTGAGAATTTATTAGAAAATGAATTGTTGTCAAGAATTAATCAAATGTCTGAAAGTGAAGTTGAAAGCTTTTGGTCGAGTTTAGGCAATGTTGCAAGCAATATTGGATCGGGAGTTTTAAGAGGTGTTTCGGCTGTAGCTCCAATTGTAGGAACGGCTGTTGGAACTTATTTTGGATCACCACAAATTGGCGGTATGGTAGGCGGATTAGTAAGTAATTTAGCTGGTGCAGGAAGCAATGCTCTATCAAATTATAGTGCCTCAAATCAACAACCCAGACCTCAACCTCAATACCAACAACCCAGACCGCAAGCTCAACCTCAATATCATAATCCGAGTCAAAATGTGCAACCACAACAGTACCAAAACCAGCAACAGTACCAAAATCAAAACGGTGGTGCACAATCATTAGGTCAAACTTGGCAAAATACCACAAATTATTTAGCAAATGCAGGAAGAGCCGTTTTACCAGCTATTCAACAGTATGCACAAAATAATCCAGTGCCATTAAACCAGCAAGCATATCAAGATATTAGCAGAGTTCAAGGCTATTATAATCAATTGGGAGGTGTAATTAATAATCCACAATTTCAAGCAGGTCGAGTACAGCAATCATTAGGTACTGCTAGCCCAAATGCACCAATTGAAAATGTATCATTTGCAGAATTAGTTGAATCGATAAATTATTTAACCGAAAATATTTTATACGAGTATTATAACGATGGCTATATTCCGTCAGAAGATTATGCTGTTGATAGTTCTGGACAGTTTTTAGCTTCTTACACTCCGCAACGAATCAATAGATTAGAAGGCGTATTGGCAACAATTTAAAAATTAAATTATGGAAGCGTATATAAACTTGTTAAAAGAACAAAATCCGGAAATGGCTAAATATTTTGAATTGATGCAGCCAATGTTTGATAAAAAAGAACCAGAAGTAATGGTACCCGAAATCGATTTTGACCTTGAAGATAAAATCAAGAAAATTAAAAAAATAAATCAAAAATTATTTACAATAATTGAAGGTTTAAAAACGCAATTAGAGTTCGAATTACTTCAAAATGAAAATTTTGCCAAAGCAACAGGTGCTTGCACGGAATGTTTTGGAGAAAATAAAGATTGTCCAGAATGTTTTGGTGCAGGAAAACCAGGCTCAAATGTTCCAGATTTTATTCTTTACAACAAATATATAAATCCAGCACTTTTAAAATACAACAAACATTATTTCAATAAAAATTAAATATTAATCATTAAAAAAAAACATTATGTATTCACTAGAAAATTATTTAAACGAAGATTTATTAAACGAGGATTTGTTAGAAGGACTTGATGAAAGTTTTGACGAAGCTCGACGAGGTGGAAGAATTGGCAGAATAAATCCGCAAGTACGGCCACAAGTTACACAACAGTCAAATTTTGGTAAATCGCTTAGTGGAAATTCTCAAGATTATGCCACAAAAAGCGATTTAAAAAAAGCCTTAGACGTTATTTCGAATGATGTAAATGAGCTTAAAAAAACTAGTATTTCAACCAACAAAACTTTAGTAGTTTTAGATACTAAACATACCGAATTAGCAAAAATTAGTGCTCAAAAAATTGAGAATCAAACTAAAGTATTGAAAAATATGCAGATGATGAGCATGATGAGTTCATTGTTAATTCAACCAAAATTGAATGTTGATAACCTTGAAATTACTCAAGCAGTTTATTCTGATGCGAGTAAAACTACTTTAGTAAGTCCAGAAAAAATATCAATAAAATCAGGAAAAAACCCAATAGAAATTGACCAAACTATGTCGCTTTTATTACCAATGATGACTACAATGGGAGATTCGGGTTCTGGTAAATCATCTGACAATTCCTCGATGATGTTGCCGTTAGTTTTAATTATGTCGCAACAAAATAAAGACAATTTAGGAACAAATAATATGTTACCTCTTGTTATGATGATGACAATGATGAATAAATAGCTTTAAATTAAGGGCAGTAACTTTATTTTTATTGCCCTTTTTATTATTAAATCTAAAACAATAAAATTATGAACCCATTAAATTTATTACTTAGCCTTGTTATTGCAAAAAATAAAGAAAATGAATATCATGTAAATGATTTAAAATCTTTACAAAACACAGCTTTACTTTCTGGAATGATTTCTACTAATCCTATCTTTAGTTATTTACTTATTGATAATAAAGCTAAAGAGCTTCAAACGGATATAACTACTGAAAATTCGGTTCCTATTGCTGTTGAATTGCCTACTTCTAGTCAAGTTCCAGCAATTCCAATTAAACTAGAATCAACTTCAATTGAACTATTAAAAAGACTTGAAACTTTAAAATCGGAAATTATTTCAACCGTGACTTTAAATATCGATAAAGTAATTTCTGAAAAAATAGATGCTAAATTTTTAAAATCGAATGATCCAAAAATTCAAGAACTTAGTGAATCGACTCGAAATTATATCGCAAGCGAGGCAATAATTTCACTTAATAATTTAAATAAAGATTATAACTTTATTTGTGATCAAGTAAATAAAAATAAATTATCAAAAGTGGACTTAGAGACAATTGCAAAACTTAAAACTACATTTTTTGATAAAAATTATATTGAAGAGGCAATAAAAATATTTGAATCTAAAATATTTGATAAGTATTATTTTGACAACATAACCTTAATTATAAGCATTCAAAGTAAAATATCAGACATAAAATATAAGTTAGAAAACAGTGTTCAAGCTGCTAATACAATTGAAACAAAAACAGTTGAAACAAAAGTAGAATTTCCAAAAAGTACAATCGCAAAAAAAGAACCATTAAAAAAATAAACTATGGATCCTCGACTTAAAATTATACTTAACGGCAATCCTGAAGAAGAATTATCATTGCTTATGCGATTAAACGATAAAGGAAAATATCCAATTCAAACAAAAATAATTACTCAATTTGGAGATATAGTTACTTGTCGAATAAAACGAAAAAATATTTTAGAAGTATATAAAAGCAAAGAGGTTAAAAGTTTAAAGGCTGCCAATGTTGTTCCCGCAGTTTCTGTTTCTCAAAACGAAAAATATGTAAGTTATAAAAAGCAACAAACAAACTCCTTGTCAATTCAAAAATCAAATGTAGTTTTTGGAATTATCGATTTTGGTTTTGATTTTACTCACGACGATTTTATAGACAATGGAGAAACAAGATTTGAAAAAATTTGGGTGCAATCGGGTAATTACGAAACTAATAATTATGGTTATGGCAAAATCATTGACGCTGATGATTTAAATGACGCTCTTCAAGATGAATTTCCTTTTAAAAAAGTAGAATATCATCCAGGAGCATCCGATTTATTTGGTGCTGGAACTCACGGAACTCACGTATTAGGAATTGCTTGCAGTAACGGTAGTGTTGCTAAAAAAGCTTTTGCTAGTAATTCACCAATAATAGCAGTCGATATGGGTTCAAATTTAGTTAATGGATCCAATCTTTCATTAGGCGATTCGGTTAAACTGGTTGAAGGATTGCATTTTTTATTAACCGAGGCTAAAGATAGACCGATTGTAATTAATATGAGTTTGGGTGGTCATGGAGATTCTCATACAGGCAAAACTTTGGTTGAACAAGCAATTGATCAAATTTTATTACATCGAAATGGAACGGCAATTGTACAAAGCGTTGGGAATTATCATTTAGCTAAAGCGCATACTCATGGCTGCATAAAGCAAAACGAAAAAATTAAAATTCCATGGCTTTTTAAAAAAAATGACAAAACGCCAAATGAATTAGAAATTTGGTATGATGGTGATGATGTTTTAAGCGTTACTATTTATGATGAAAACAATAAAAAGTTAATTGAAACCACACCGTTTAAAGATGAAATTATTAGCAACAATAATGATGAAATTGGAATTTGTTTGCATCGAAAAAATGAACCCAATACTGGTAAAAACCAAATCGATATTATTTTAAATGGGGGTTTAAATTTAAAATACATTTTTATCGAATTAGTCGGAAAAAAAATAACAAAAGGCAATTTTCATTGTTACATTGAACGTGATGATAATGGACAATCCATCTTTGATTCTACCTTCATAAAGCAAACTCATACTACAAATTCAATTTGCAATTCTTTTTTTGGAATATCAGTTGGAGCATACAACCAAGATGAAAAAAATAAAAGCATTTTAAATTTTAGTAGCTCCGGACCAACTGTTGATGGGCGAATGAAACCCGAAGTATTGGCGCCAGGAAGTAAAATCATTTCTTCTTGCTCATCTTCAAGCAAAGATAATAAAGCATCTAGAAAACTATGTTCCAAAAGCGGAAGTAGCATGGCATCACCATTTGTAGCATCGTTAATTATAAAAATTTTAGAAAAACAACCTCAATTAAACATATTTGAAATACGAAAAAAATTATTTCAATCGTGTGATCCATTTTATAATGAAGATAAAAATTTAGAAATTTTTAGAGCTGGAAATGGATACATAAACCCAAACAAAATTTTAACCTAAAAAAAAATATTATGAGAAATTATAACGCAAATACTTTGAGAAACAATACTACTTCTGTTTTACGAAACGACAACTTTAACAACTCAATTTCAAGTAGTGTTGGTTTAAATGCTACAAACAATCCAAGTGATGTGCAAGCCATTCAATCGTTATTAAAAAATTATGGTTATCCGTTGCAAACAA
>JAYUFJ010000159.1:0-2008 GCA_043738775.1 Flavobacterium sp.
TTCAGGTTTGGATGTTTACGGAATTGAAAACGTATTGCAAGTAATCGATTTTTTCGAAGGAAAATCGAATTTAGAACCAACAATAATTAATGTTCGTGACGAGTTTTATAAAGAATTAGATTTCCCCGAACACGATTTTAGCGATGTAAAAGGGCAAGAAAGCATTAAGCGTTGTATGGAAATTGCAGCCGCAGGCGGACATAACGTTATTTTAATTGGGCCACCAGGTTCGGGTAAAACAATGTTGGCAAAACGATTACCCAGTATTTTACCACCAATGACTTTGAGAGAAGCGTTGGAAACAACAAAAATTCATTCGGTTGCCGGTAAAATTAAAGAGGCTGGGTTAATGAGTCAACGTCCGTTTCGAAGCCCACATCATACTGCATCGAGTGTGTCTTTAGTTGGTGGAGGAAGTTATCCACAGCCTGGTGAAATTTCACTTTCACACAATGGTGTTTTATTTTTAGATGAATTGCCCGAATTTAAACGTGAAGTTCTAGAAGTAATGCGTCAACCACTTGAGGATAGAGAGGTAACTATTTCACGAGCAAAGTTTACTATAACTTATCCATCGTCATTTATGCTAGTAGCGAGTATGAACCCTAGTCCGGGTGGTTATTTTAACGATCCTGAAGCTCCCGTGAGTTCATCACCTGCCGAAATGCAACGGTATTTAAGCAAAATTTCGGGACCACTTTTAGACAGAATTGATATTCATATTGAAGTAACTCCTGTACCATTTGACAAGTTAACTGAAAAAGCAAAAGCGGAAAGCAGTATTGAAATTCGAAAGCGAGTTACTGCTGCAAGAGAAATTCAAACATTACGTTTTGAAACCTTTGAAAATTTACATTACAATGCTCAAATGAGTAGCAAGCAAATTCGGGAATATTGCGCACTCGACGATACATCGTTACAACTTTTAAAAACAGCTATGGAACGACTAAATTTATCCGCTCGAGCTTATGATAGAATTTTAAAGGTTGCTAGAACTATTGCCGATTTAGAAGCATCGGAAATGGTAAGTTCAAGCCATATAGGTGAAGCTATTCAATACCGAAGTTTGGATCGAGAGGGATGGTTAGGATAGCTTTTACAATAAAAAAACTGTTGAATTTTTTACTTCACCTATCATAAAAGTACTATGAGTACTGCCAATATGATGTAAAGTAGTTAATTTGGTAACCAAAAATTCTCGGTACTCGTCCATATCTTTTAAACATACTTTTAAAATGTAATCGTAATCGCCACTTACGTGATAGACTTCTAAAACTTCGTGAAGTTGGGTAACTTCTTTTTCAAATTTTGAAATAAAATCTTTGGCGTGTTGTTGTAGTTTGATATGACAAAAAACAATAAAATTTTTATTTATTTTGGATTTATTGAGTAATGCTACATATTTTTCGATAATTCCTTCTCGTTCTAATTTCTTTATGCGTTCATATACAGCCGTTACTGATAAATTTAATTTGATGGACAACTCTTTGGTTGTTTTTTTAGTATCGATTTGAAGGAGTTCTAATAATTTTTTATCGGTTTTGTCTAATGCCATTTTACTATTTTATCTAAATTTAGTTTAATTGTTATTCAAATATAATTTATTTTTCTATAATAATAAAATATTTTAGATTTTAAAACTAAATAATGTAATTTATATTGACATATTTACTATAAATATTGAATTTTACAAAACTGAATGATTAGCAACTCATTTGTTCAAATAGCCCCGATTGAAAGCGGTATGCTTGCTTTTTTTGCAAGTATTTAGCGGAAAGCGGGAATTACCTTTTTTAACAAACCTAAACATTCGCTTTAAACAAAAATAAAGATATGAAAAAATTTAATCCGGCCGACAGAATACAAGATTTACAATACTTTGGAGAATTTGGTGGTGTAAATCCATCGATATCAGACAGTTCTACTTACACTTTTTTGTCTGCAAAAACAATGTTCGACACTTTTGAAGGGAATGCCGAGGGTTGTTATTTGTATTCACGACATTCTT
>JAYUFJ010000160.1:0-5614 GCA_043738775.1 Flavobacterium sp.
GAATTGGATTTGTCCAACATTCAATACGATTACGCAGGAAAAACTACCTTTAAAGATTTTGACTACTTTAAAGCCAATCACAACGGATTATCTGATGTAATAAAAGCTATTGCGTATGCAAAAACCGACGAAAACATTCAAGGAATATCAATTTTAAACAATGAATCGAGTTTAGGATTGGCACAAACAAAAGCCTTGCGTGATGCTTTGGAAGATTTTAAAACATCTAAAAAACTCATTTATTCCTATGCAGATGTGTATTCCCAAAAAAATTATTATTTAAATTCGGTTGCCAATTTGATTTATTTAAATCCAATTGGAGCCTTAGACTTTAAAGGTTTGGGAGCCGAAATTATGTTTTACAAAGATTTTGAAGAAAAATCAGGATTAAAAATGGAAGTCATTCGTCACGGAAAATATAAAAGTGCAGTTGAACCTTTTTTAGAAAATAAAATGAGTGACGCCAACCGTGAGCAAACTTCAGCTTTATTAAATTCACTTTGGAGTTCGGTTGTTAATGATATTTCAAAAAGTCGAAAAATATCTGTAGAAAAATTAAATGCCATTGCCAACGGACTTTTGGCAAGAACTCCAGAAATGGCTAAAAACGAAAAGTTAATTGACAATATTGGTTATGAAGATGAATACCACGCAGCCATAAAAAAAGCATTAAAAGTTAATGAGGATGATGATTACGAAAAAGTTTCTATTGAATCGTACGCCGAAAATGTTGCAACAACTTTGACCAATGATGCCGATGATAAAATTGCTGTAATTTACGCTCAAGGCGAAATTATGAATGGCGAAGGTGATGTAAATGTAATTGCAGAAGGCGCAATGCGACGCTCACTACAAGAAGCAAGAAAAGACGAAAATGTAAAAGCTATTGTGCTTCGAGTAGATAGTCCTGGAGGAAATGCTTTAACATCGGAGTTAATTTGGAGAGAAATTGAATTGACTAAAAAAGTAAAACCAGTTGTTGTTTCAATGGGGAATTATGCTGCTTCGGGTGGTTATTATATTTCTTGCAATGCCAATCAAATTTTTGCCGAAGCAAACACCATTACAGGTTCGATTGGAGTTTTTGGAACTTTACCAAATTTTACTCAAGCAGCAACAAAATTGGGGTTGAATGTTGAACAAGTAAAAACACATCAAAATGCAGGAGAATACAGCCTTTTTAAACCATTAGATGACAATTACCGTGCTTTTGCACAAGAAGGAGTTGAAAAAATTTACGACACTTTTATAACCCGTGTTGCAAATGGTAGAAAAATGACAAAACAACAAGTTGATGCTATTGGTCAAGGGCGAGTTTGGAGCGGTCAAGACGCATTAAAAATTGGATTAGTTGACAAAATTGGCGGTATGGATGAAGCGATTGCAGCTGCAGCTAGTTTAGGTAAAACAAAAAAATACCGTACTCAAAATTACCCTGAATTTGAGAAAAATTTTAGCGATATATTTCAAAACTTACCCTTTACACAATCAAAACAAAGTATGATTAAGGAAGAAATTGGAGAGCAAAACTATCAATTTTTACAACATATAAAACAAATAACAAATCAGCAAGGAATTCAAGCTCGAATGCCGTACGAGATGAAAATTAATTAAAAATAATTAGCATTTTTAATCTTTTGAATGTTTAATAATTGCTTGTAAAACAGTGTTTTGAATTAAAATTAAGTCAATAAATTTTATGTATGTTATAGTTTAAACTATAAATTTATAATAAAAAATAGCTTTAAAAATTGCTATTATACGTAAATTTGCAATAAAGACATCACTTTTGCGTTTTTAAACAATTAAAAATAAAGTTTGAATTATGGAATCGATATTGAAAAAAATTTTAAAAGCAATTTTAATTTTATTGATCGTTGCTATTGTAGCACTTTTTGCTATTCCGTACTTTTTTCACAATCAAATTAAAGCAAAAATCGAAAAAACAATCAACGAAAATGTTGATGCAAAAGTAACTTTTTTAGATGCCGACTTGAGCTTGTTTAAAAGTTTTCCGCAGGCAAATGTTAAAATATCAAAAATGGCAATCATTAATAAAGCTCCATTTTTAGGCGATACTTTGGTCTCATTTGACGAGTTGAATTTAAAAATGTCGCTAAAACAATTGTTCAACGACGAAAAAGAACCCTTAAATATTGAGGAAATATCAACTAAAAACGGTTTAATAAACATCATTTTTAACGAAAACGGAATTGGTAATTACGACATTGCTTTAAAGAAAAAAGACGATTCTAAAAGCGATTCTAAAAGTAATCCGTTGGCTTTGAAAATAAAACAATACGACATTGCCAACTATAAGTTTCGATTTACCGATAAAAAGTCGAAACTTAAAATGGTTTTAGATTCTATAAATCATGAAGGAACAGGCGATTTTGAAAAAGAAGTTCTTGATTTAGCAACCACGACCACAACTAATGTTTCACTCGAGATGGACAAGGTTAACTATATGAAAAATGTAAAACTTTCATTGGATGCCATTCTAGGAATTGATTTAAAAAACAAAAAATATACCTTTAAACAAAACAAAGCCAAAATAAACGAATTGCCATTGGAATTTAATGGATTTATTCAACTTATTGATGCCGGACAAAATTATGATTTGACATTTAAAACGCCAACCTCATCATTTAAAAACTTTCTTGGATTGATTCCTAGCGCGTATGCAAGCAAAATTGCAAATGTAAAAACTTCGGGTGATTTTACAGTTTCCGGATTTGCAAAAGGTATAAAATCAATCTCAACATTGCCAAAATTTGATGTTGCTTTAACTTCCGACAATGCTTCATTTCAATACCCAAACTTACCAAAATCGGTAAAAAACATTATAATTCATAGTAAAATAATAAATGAAACCGGACTTCCAAATGATACCTTTGTCGATATTGCTTTGCTTTCGTTCACTATTGATCAAGATGTTTTTAATGCCAAAGCCAATATTAAAAACTTAGCAGAAAATGCACTTGTTGATGCCGCAATGCGTGGTACAATTAATTTGTCGAACTTAACAAAAGCCTACCCAATTAAAATGGACAAACCGCTTTCGGGGATTTTAAAGGCCGATGTAACATCAAAATTCGATATGAAATCGGTTGAAACCAGTCAGTATCAAAACATTTATAATGCCGGAACAATGAAACTTTCTGGCTTTAATTATACGGATGAGAATGGTAAAACAATGAAAATAAGCTCGGCAGCTGTTGCTTTTAATCCAAGTAGAGTAAACCTGCAAGAATTTAAAGCTACAACTGGAAAAAGTGACATTAGTGTAACTGGTGTTTTGGATAATTTTTACGGTTTTATATTTAAAAAACAAGAATTAAAAGGAAACTTTACATTAAATTCAAACCAAATTGCGGTGGCCGATTTTATGGCTGCCGATTCATCAAAAAAGAAACCAACTAAAGCGGTTAAAGCTACGGCGATGAAAATTCCTGCTTTTTTAAATTGCGCTATTTCTGCCAAAGCAAATACGGTACTTTACGATAACTTAGTTTTAAAAACAGTTTCGGGAGATATTAAAATACAAGATCAAAAAGTAGATTTAAAAAATTTAAAAACCAATATTTTCGGGGGAATAATAGGTATGAATGGTTCTGTTTCTACCAAAGAAAAAACTCCAAAATTCAATATGGTTTTAGATATGAGCAAAGTAGATATTGCGCAAACATTTACAAAGCTTGAAATGCTAAAAAAAATTGCCCCAATTGCAGGAATAATTTCTGGAAAACTGAACTCAACAATTAAATTGTCGGGCAATTTAGATGCTTTGGGTTTAACTCCTGATTTAAAATCTATTAATGGTGATTTAATGGGGCAGTTGCTGCAAACTAATATAAATTCGGGCAATTCAAAATTACTTACTACACTTGACGATAATTTGAATTTTGTTGATTTAAAAAAATTAAATTTAAACGATGTTAAAGCACTACTTACTTTTAATGACGGTAAAGTAAATGTAAAACCATTCGAATTAAAATACCAAGACATTAAAGTTACTGTTGGCGGAACTCACGGATTTGACCAATTAATGAATTATAATTTAAAATTTGATGTGCCTGCTAAATATTTAGGCACCGATGTAAATAATTTATTAGCAAAACTTTCTCCCGCAGATGCCAATAAAATCGAAAACATTCCTGTAAATGCAATTCTTAGTGGAAGTTTTTCAAACCCGAAAGTAACGACTGATGTAAAACAAGCAACAACAAGTTTAGTAACCAACTTAATTAAAGTTCAAAAAGAAAAATTAATTGGAAAAGGAAAATCGGCATTGCAGGATTTAATTCAAAAAAATACTAAATCAAACGATACTACAAAAACTAAAAGTGCTGTTGGCGATATTTTAAACGGGCTTTTTGGTAAGAAAAAATAGAAATTTGATAAAAAAGAGGGTTTGAATTAAAATTTTAACCCTCTTTATTTTGAGCTTTACGAATTTTTTTAAACAATTCAGACGAATATACAAAATCAACAATAGCCTCATTGTCGGTTTTAAAAATATCTTTTTTGGTGCCTTCCCAAGCCAAAATACCTTCTTTTAAAAAAATAATTTTTTCACCAATTTCCATCACCGAATTCATATCGTGAGTGTTAATTACCGTTGTAATGTTAAACTCTTTAGTAATTTCTTGAATTAAATTATCAATTCTTATTGCAGTTTTTGGATCTAATCCGGAATTGGGCTCATCGCAAAATAAATACTTTGGGTTGTTAACTATCGCTCGAGCAATAGCAACTCTTTTCTGCATTCCGCCCGATATTTCTGAAGGCTTTTTATGATTTGAGTTTATTAAATTAACTCTATTTATTACAATATTGGCTCTTTCTTTAATTTCAGCTTCACTTTTATTAGTAAACATTTTTAATGGAAATCCAATATTTTCTTCAACCGTCATCCCGTCAAAAAGGGCACTGCCTTGAAAAACCATTCCTATTTCGGTTCTAATTTCCCGTTTTTCATTGTCATTTAATTCGCCATAAATTCGTCCATCAAATTCAATTGTGCCTTTATCGGGCGAAAAAATTCCGAGTAAACTTTTTAATAATACTGTTTTTCCCGAACCGCTTTGTCCAATAATTAAATTGGTTTTACCAGTTTCAAAAACGGACGATATTCCTTTTAAAACACTTGACTCCCCAAACGATTTTTCGATGTTTTTAACTTCTATCATTTAGGTAAGTAATAATTGGGTTAAAATATAGTTTAATAAAATAATTAAAACGCTTGTCCAAACAAACGAAACTGTACTTGCTTTACCAACTTCGAGCGCGCCACCTTTCATATAATACCCATGAAACGAGGGTATTGTTGCCAATAAAAAGCCAAAAAGCACAGTTTTTATAAATGAATATACAACATGAAACGGAACAAATTCACGTTGTAAACCTTCAATAAAATCGGTTGAAGTGCAAAAACCTCCATAAACACTTGCTATCCAACCTCCTAATATTCCTAAAAACATACTTATACCTATTAAAAACGGATATAAAAAAGAAGCCATTAATTTAGGGAAAACCAAATAATTTAATGAATTTACACCCATAACTTCCAAAGCGTCAATTTGCTCGGTAACACGCATTGTGCCAATACTTG
>JAYUFJ010000161.1:0-15439 GCA_043738775.1 Flavobacterium sp.
TTTTTGCAATTTAACAGTTATTTAATGTAAATTTTAAATTGTTATTGAAAAACTTAAACCAAATTTTAATGAAAACTTGACTCGGCTTTTCGGGCAGATTGTAATTTGAAGTTGGAAATTGCTCCAAAAAAATATCTAAATTTAAAATCGTCAATACTAAATCTTAAATCATTACTTTTGCCTTGCAGACCGCCTTATCGTTTTATGTTGAACTAGTTTCAGTGCCTTTTAATTTCAAGTTAAAAGGTTCCAAATTAAGTTTGGAATAAAAAGGAAAGTCCGGACACCAAAGAGTGGCATAGCGGGTAACGCCCGTCGGTTCAAGAAATTGGACAAGGACAAGTGCAACAGAAAGAAAGTACAGGTAATGCTGTAGTGAAACCAGGTAAACTCTATGCGGTGAAATGTCAAGTATATCAGCATTCGTTAAGTCGAAAAGGGCTGCTCGCTTTTGCTGAAGGGTAGGCAGATGAAACCAGTAAGCAATTGTTGGTTTAGATAAATGATAAGGTATTTTTAACTTGTTTTAGAATTTAAAGCAAGTGCTAAATAACAGAATCCGGCTTATAGGTCTGCATTTTTTATTAATTTAATCAATCTGCTAGTTTAATTTCGGACTTATTAGATGTAAATTTAACTATATAATAAAATTTTTAAATGTTACTTCAAGTACTTTTTTAAGATGTTTATAATGATTCTCGAATAGTTACTAACTGTAACTCTGGAAAAGAGTCGATGTTGTAAAGCAAATTTCAACTAAAATCTATTTTTTATACGCTTTTTTGAATTTTAAATAGGTAATTGCTGCAAAAAGTAGGTATCCAATTGTAATATACATATAAATAATTACATTTTGTTTTTCGCCCGAAGCGTATGAATGTAGGCCAGTTAAGTGAAAATTAACTCCAAAATAGGTCATCATAATTGAGGCATAAGCTAAAACTGCCATAAAGTTAAAGGCAAATAAACCTCGTAATGCTGGCACAAATCGGGCGTGAATTACAAATGCGTAAATCATAATACTTATTAATGCCCAAGTTTCTTTGGCATCGAAACCCCAATATCTTCCCCAGCTTTCGTTTGCCCATTGTCCGCCCAAAAACGTCCCGATGGTTAACATTACCAAACCTACAGTTAAAGCCAATTCATTAATGTAAGTGATTTCTTTTAAATGCAAAGTCATTAAATCTTTGTTTTTTGAATTGGTGCAAAGTATCAATATTAATGCAACTAATCCTAGAACCATTCCTAGTGTAAATGGTCCGTAACTGGCAACAATTACGGCAACGTGAATCATTAACCAATACGAATTTAATACTGGTTGTAGGTTAGCAATTTCTGGATCAACCCAATTGGAATAGGCTATCATTAAAATCATTGAAGCAACAAATGTTCCTGATGCAACAGTTAATTTTGATTTTAAATCGAATGCCAAAGTAAAAAACATCGTTGCCCAAGCTACATAAATCATACTTTCGTAGGCATTACTCCAAGGTGCGTGACCCGAAATGTACCATCTTACTATTAATCCCAAAGTGTGTAAAATAAATAATCCAGCAACTAAAACGTGAAACCCGTTGATAATGAATTTGATTACTTTATTATTAAAAAAGATGTTGACAATAGTAAAAATTAACATAAAAGTTCCCGTCAACATATATATCCAAAAAAGATTTTTGAAAATATCGTATTTGTTATAAAAAATTTCGGAATCAATTTTTTTATCTGATGGGCGAACTGCAGCACCATATTTTTTTTGAAATTCTTCCATTCCCGAAAGCATAGTGTTTGCTTTTAGGTAATTTTTGGTTACCGAACCCTTTGTTAGCTCATCAAAATAAACTGGTAAAGCAATTTTAATGATATCCAAATCGTTGTGCTTTTCTTCATTCAAATCAAGATAGGAAACCCATTTGTTGTTTTTATCATTGGGAACAGGAAAAATTTTTAAAATGCTTCCACTTAATGCTGAATTTAATAAATTTATTTTTTTGTCGGCTTCGATAAAATCTTTTTGAAAGTTATTTTTTACTTTCTCAAGAGCAGCGTCTGTTAGGTAAGGAGATAATTTATAATTTCCTTTTTCGTCAAAAAAACTTCGAAATGATGCATATTTTTCGCCTTTTTTTAAACCTATAATCTTGTGTAAACTGTCGTTTTCTTTAGTAATTGCAATTAACGGAATTTCAAACCAATACGACGGATATTGAGTCATAGACAAAAATACTTGGTCGGAATTCATTTCTTTATACGAATCTTTTTTGCTCACTTTTCGTAATAATTCAGATGAAAAAGTGTTGATTGGTTTCATTCGTCCGCCGTCATCTTGAATAATTAATCGACCAAATTTTCCGGCTTGAATTTCGGGAACTTTATATTTCGCAATTATCGAATCGGCTTGTTTTAAAGTCGGACGAATAGTGTGTATTTGAGAAAATCCTGAAAAAGAGAATAGTAAAATTATAACCGTAATTAATTTTTGTTTTTTTAGTTTTACAGCTTCAAGTTTGCGTTTTACATCGTCAAAACGAGTGTTTTTGGTAAACAAAATACACATCATTGCGAAAAAAAGCATAAAATATCCAATATAAGTAATTAATGTTCCCCAAAAATCGTGATTTACGGATAGTACTGTTCCTTTTTCATCGGGGTCAAAACTCGATTGAAAAAATCTAAATTTTTGATAATCTAAAATGTGATTCATATAAATATCGGCATCAAAAGATTCTTTGTTGTCAATTACACTAACTTTACTTTCAAATGAAGAATAACTTTTTTCGGTTCCAGGATATTTTTGTGCATTAAAATCGTTTAATTTTATACTAAACGGTAAAGTATAAATTTTGCTTCCGTAGGTTAAAGTGTATTCTAAGTTGCCCACTTTTACTATTTTTGGTTCTCCAATTTTGCCTTTTGAACCAATTAAAGTTACTTCTTTTTTAATCCCTTCGTTTTCTATAGTTAACATTAATGCGTCATCACCTTTTTTAGCACGATAATCGCCACTTGAAACAAAATTAATAATTCCTAAAATGGGTTGATCCGGAAAAACAAATTGTGCCTCGCCAACGCTGTAGAGCGATCGAAACATTAAATTTTCGGTTTGGCCACTTAATAAACTACCTCGTAATTTATCAATCATTCGCATATATTGCCCATTAAATGGTGCGTTTATTGTAGTCGATTTTCCATCGGTAGTAATATTTATGGCACCTTGTGAAAATTTATTTAGTGAAAAAAGTAAATTATGAATGTTTTGAATTTGACCTGCTTTTAAAAAATGTTCGTGTCGGCTACCTTCGCTCGATTCTACAATTTTTAAATAAAACTCGCCTTTTGCATCGGGTTTTATGGTTTCTTTAGCATCCATTAAAAATTCTTTATACTTTATTTCAAATGGTTTTCCGTCAAAATCGGAAGTAATAGAAAAATTATTATTGGTTTCTTGAGCCAATAAAAGTGATTTTTCAAACGAGCGGCGTTTCATTTCGCCATTGTATTCTCCATCAACAAAAACATTCAAAAATAGTTTTTCCGAAAAAACTTGATTTGATGTTGCTCCTTCACGAATAGGCATCATTCCTTCATAACTAATATAACGGGTAATAGCTGCTCCAAGAATTATAAAAATAAATGAAATATGAAGTAAAAGTGTTGCCCATTTTTCTTTTTTGTATAATTGATAACGTTGGATATTTCCAAAAAAATTTATTAAAAAAAATACCAATATAAGTTCAAACCACCAGGCATCATAAACCAAAATTTTGGCTGTTGCCGTGTTGTAATAACTTTCAATAAAAGTTCCTATTCCCATTGCCGTTGCATAGGTTAGAAACAAAAGTGCCATTAATCGGGTGGAAAATAAAATAGAAAATATCTTTTTTTGCATAACGCAATCTTAAATTTAAAAAACTATGCAAAAGTAAGATATTATTGTGAAACAGTATTGAATTTTGGAACGCTTTTAAGTCTTTTTTGTGAAGTGTTTTTTAATTTTTTATAAAATTATTTATTAAAATTAAAAAAGAACATAAGTTGATGTTTGATTTAATGTTACGTTTAATTTATTATTCACCGTCCGAGTTGTTTGAAATGCTATATTCTCGCCATTTTTCTATACATTTTTGCATATCGTTGGGTAATTGAGTATCAAAACTTATAAACTCGCCAGTTGTTGGATGTTCAAAGCCTAGAGTTTTGGCGTGTAGTGCTTGGCGCGGTAATGTTTTAAAACAATTGTCAATAAATTGTTTGTATTTAGTAAATGTTGTTCCTTTTAAAATTTGGTTGCCACCGTAACGTTCGTCATTAAAAATGGTGTGGCCAATATGTTTTAAATGTACTCGAATTTGATGCGTTCGTCCAGTTTCTAGTTTACACGAAATCAAGGTAACGTAACCCAAACGTTCCAAAACTTTGTAATGTGTAACCGCGTGTTTTCCTATTTCGGGGTCGGCAAAAACTTGCATTTGCATTCGATCTTTCACGTGTCGGGCAATGTTTCCCTCAATAGTTCCGGATTCTTCTTTTACATTTCCCCAAACCAATGCAACATATTCTCGTTCCGATGTTTTGGATTCAAATTGTTTCGCTAAATGCGTCATTGCTTTTTCGGTTTTTGCAATTACCAAAAGCCCCGATGTATCTTTATCAATTCGATGAACCAATCCAGGTCGTTCGCTACTATTTAAAGGTAAATTTTCAAAATGATATGCCAACGCATTTACTAGTGTACCAGTATAATTTCCGTGTCCGGGATGCACAACAAAATTTGGTGGTTTGTTAATTAACAAAAGAGCATCGTCTTCATAAACAATATCTAACGGAATATTTTCGGGTAAAACTATGTTTTCAAATGGTGGATATTCCATCATAACCCGAACTACATCAAGAGGTTTTACTTTGTAATTCGATTTTACAGCAACTTCATTTACTTGAATATTTCCCGAACTTGCAGCGTTTTGAATTTTATTTCGGGTAGCGTTTGGCACCATTCCCATTAAAAATTTATCTATTCGTAACAAGGCTTGCCCCTTTGGAACTTCGTATTTAAAATGTTCAAAAAGAGTTTCTTCTATTTCATTTTCAAAATTATCTTCCATTATTTTTTTATAGTATCCAACGGTACTTCTTTCACAACTGTTGTATCCAATTCGGTCTCGTCAAAAACTACTTTTCCATCGCCCAAAACCAAATCAATTTTTGAATTTTTTAAAATTTTTGTTCCCGCTTTAATTTCTTTTCCGTTCGCCATCATTTTCATAACCATATCTTTACCTAAATATGGAACGTAGGTAATTTCACCCTCTTGTAGCCCAACTGCTTTTAATGTTGGAACGGCTTGACGATACGTTTTTTCTACCAAATCGGGAACAACGACCATCTTATATGTATCTGCATTTATTTTTATGTAAATAGTTCGTCCGCCTTTAACTTTGCTTCCAGGAACTGGCTCTTGTTGCACAACCGATAGTTTAGGAAAATCCGATTTGTAATCTACAGTATCAATAATTTCATAACTCAAATTCAAAGCATCTAGTTTTTCTTCGACTTGTAATTCTGACAGTTTACTTAAATTAGGTACCGTAATTTCATCGCCATGATTTGTAACAAAAGTAATCCAATGAAAAAAGGCAAACGATATTACAGCAATAATTGCAAATGCCGAAAGCACTTGAGCAACAAAAACACGACTCTTTAAATACGTTCCTAAACTCATAAAAAATTATTTATCGCAAATATATAAATTATGAAACGTTTTTTTTTTGAAAAAAAATGATAATTTTGTTTTTTTCAATCTAATTTTAATATATGAAAAATATTGCCATTATTATGGGTGGTTATTCAAGTGAATTCAAAATTTCAATAACTAGTGGAAACGTTGTATTTAACAACCTCGACAAAACCAAATTTTGCGGTTTCCGAATTCATATTTTTAAAGAAAAATGGGTTTATGTTGATCAAAATGATTTAGAATTCCCGATAGATAAAAATGATTTTTCAGTTACTGTTGATGGAAAAAAAATAACTTTTGATTGTGTTTTTAATGCCATTCACGGTACTCCAGGCGAAGATGGATTAATGCAAGCCTATTTTGAATTATTACATATCAAACATACTTCGTGCGATTATTATCAAGCAGCTTTAACTTTCAATAAACGCGATTTACTATCGGTTTTAAAACCCTACGGAATAAAATCGGCAACATCATATTATTTGAACAAAGGCGACGAAATTAATGAAGATGAAATTATTTTAAAAGTAGGATTACCTTGTTTTGTAAAACCCAATAAATCAGGTTCAAGTTTCGGAATAACAAAAGTAAAAACCAAAGACGAACTGGATTTTGCTATTGTAAATGCTTATAAAGAAGACAATGAAATTATTATTGAAAGTTTTCTTGATGGAACAGAAGTTTCGGTTGGAGTAATAAATTTTAAAGGAAAAACAATTGTTTTACCAATAACAGAGATTGTTTCAGAAAATGATTTTTTTGATTATGAAGCCAAGTATTTAGGAAAATCGCAAGAAATTACTCCTGCCCGAATATCAGAAGAAATGACTGAAAAAGTGGGTACTAATGCAAAAAAAGCTTATGATGTTTTAAAAATGAAAGGTTTTTCTCGAAGCGAATTTATTATAGTAAACAACGAACCTTTTATGCTCGAAATGAATACAATTCCGGGTTTAACCACCGAAAGTTTGATTCCGCAGCAAGCAAAATGTGCAGGAATTTCGTTAGAAAATTTATTTACAAACGCTATTGAACTAGCATTAAATAAATCAATATGATTTTTTACGGAACTAAAGCTAGCGTTTTAAAAAACGGACAAGTGCGAAATATAATTTGTCCACATTGTAATGAAAGTAGCACTTTTAATTTTTCAGTTTACGGACGTTACGCTCACATTTATTGGATTCCATTTTTTCCGATAAAAAAAATAAATGTGGTTGAATGCCAAAATTGTAAATCAAGTTATGATGTAAAAGAAATGCCTCAAAACATTAAAACAAAATTTGAAACAAATTATAATATTACAAGTGTTAAAACGCCAATAACCCATTTTAGTTTTGCAATTTTAATTTTGATTGTAATTCTTTTTGCATTTATTTCGGGAATAAAAACAGACAACAATACAGTTAATTATGCGAAAAACCCCAAAGCAGGCGATATTTGGCATATCAAGATGCGCGATGGTTCTTTTGGTTTAATAAGGGTTGATGAAGTAAGAAGAGATAGTGTTTTAGTCACTGTAAATGATATGGTAATTGACCTTAAAACAGAAACCGATCAACTAAACAATCCCGAATATTTTACTAAAAAAGGGAAATATGAATATAGTCGTTTGGATATAGTACAAATTCAAGTAAAAGATACAATTTTTAAAATTGATAGAAAGTAAAATGACAATGAAAAAAGCAATATTTCCAGGATCGTTCGACCCAATTACTTTGGGACATTTTGATATTATACAACGAAGTATTCCACTTTTTGACGAAATTATAGTAGCAATTGGTGTAAATGCCGAAAAAAAATATATGTTTTCGTTGGAAGAAAGAAAGCGATTTATTGAAGAAGCATTTGCCAATGAACCCAAAGTTTCGGTAATTACCTATCAAGGCTTGACAATAGATTTGTGCAAAAAAATGAAAGCCCAATTTATTTTGCGTGGTTTGCGAAACCCTGCCGATTTTGAATTTGAAAAAGCCATTGCGCATACCAACAGACGATTATCAAAAATCGAAACAGTATTTTTATTAACTGCTTCAAAAACATCCTATATTTCATCAAGTATTGTTCGTGATGTAATACGCAATGGAGGCGAATATCAAATGTTGGTTCCTGAAAGTGTTAGGGTTAAATTATAAAAAACATCTATTTTTACAAAATAATTTAAAAAAGTATTATTCTATTTCTTTTTTTAAAACTTGCCTGGCAATTTCAATTTTAAATTTTTTACCTTTCATTTTTTCGTCGCGAATATTTTTCAAAAACTCGTTAACTTTTAACGATTTTACTGCAGCAAACGAAATAAAATCTTTAACCTCAATAAGTCCTAAATCACTTTTTTCTAATTTTCCTTTTTGTGAAAAGAAACCTACAATATCAATTTTATTTAATTTATTTTTTTTGCCACCGCTTACATAAATTGTCTGAAACTCGGGTTTTTTTGGAAGTGTTTTAAAACTTTCAACATTTAATTTTGGCATTTTGTAATTTACATACTCCAATTTTTTTTCACTTTCGTGGATAATTATATAAGCAATTCCAGAGGATAACATTCGAGCAGTTCGACCATTTCGGTGCGTATATTCGTCCTCTTTTGAGGGTAAATGATAATGAATTACATGATTCATTTCTGGAATATCAAGCCCACGAGCTGCCAAATCGGTGGTAATTAAATAGTTCACACTTCCGTTTCTAAATTGAATTAAAGCGCGTTCTCGATCATCTTGATCCATTCCGCCGTGATAATAAGTAGTATAAATTCCTTTTTCGTTTAATGAATTACTTATTCGCTCGGCTGCATCACGGTGGTTACAAAATACAATTGCCGATTCAGAATTAAAAGAGCATATTAAATGAAATAAAGAGTCAATTTTATCTTTATCGTTTGAAACGACTAATTTTGTTGATAAATTCGACTTAATTTCATCATCAAGAACAAAATCCAAAACCGTTGGGTTTACAACACGAGTATACTTTGGAATTTCAATATTTGAAGTTGCCGATACTAAAACACGTTTGTTTAATTTGTTTAATTTATTTATAATAAACGACATTTGTTCGTGAAAACCCAATTGTAATGATTTGTCAAATTCATCTAAAACCAAGCTTACAATATTTTCGGTTTTAAAAGTTTCTCGGTCAATATGATCTGCAATTCGTCCGGGTGTTCCAATTAAAACAGCTGGTGGATTGGATAAATTTTTAATTTCAGTTTCAATTGAATGTCCGCCATAGCAAACGTTTACCTTAAAATCGGTTCCCATTTTTTTCCAAACTTGTTCAATTTGTAAACCCAATTCACGCGAAGGAACTAATATTAAGCATTGTACATTTTTAATTTTGTTAGTTAAAAGTTGAAAAATGGGCAATAAAAAAGCCAAAGTTTTTCCGGAACCTGTTGGTGAAAGTAATAAAACGTTGGCATCATTTAAAATGGCATTTTCAGCCATTTCTTGCATTTCGTTTAAATTTTTAATGCCTAAATTTAATAGTAAATTTGTAGTATTTGTATTTTTATTCATTTTGCAAAGATAGTTTTTTGATTTTCGAATTACGAATTTTTGTTTACTTTTGAAAATCATCATTAAAACAAAAAAATGCAATTTATAAAAATAGTATTCCTTTTATTTTCGTTTTCTTTATTTTCACAAAACGGTAATAAATTTGAAACCTTTTTTGAAAAAGGAAACCAAAATACAAGTGCCAATTATCAAGATATTGTTCGATACTATGAACTTTTAGATAAAAATTTTGAAACCATTAAAGTTCAAAAAATGGGTTTTACAGATAGTGGTGAACCATTGCAAATGATTATTTTTTCGCCCGAAAAAAATTTTGATTTTGCAAAAAATTCTAAAACTAAAACTGTAATTTTAATAAACAATGGAATTCACGCTGGCGAACCCGATGGAATTGATGCATCGATGCAATTGTTTCGTGATATGGCAATTGGAAAAATTTCGATTCCGAATGATTTAGTTTTGGTTGCAATTGCAGTTTATAATATTGGCGGTTGTTTGAACCGAAATTCGACTACAAGAGTTAACCAAAATGGTCCAGAAGAATATGGTTTTCGTGGTAATGCACGTAATTTTGATTTGAATCGAGATTTTATTAAAACCGATACTAAAAACACTAAAAGTTTCATAGAAATTTATCATTTGGTTTTACCAGATATTTTTATTGATAATCATGTGAGCAATGGTGCCGATTATCAATACACATTAACTTACATTATGACCGAACCTAAAAAGTTAGGAAATGCTCTAGGTGATTTTATGAAAAACGAATTAACTCCATCAATAGTTTTGAGTTTGAAGTTGAAAAATGTTGAATCAACTCCCTATGTAAATGTTGAAGGAACAAAGCCCGAAAAAGGATTTGCTCAATTTTTTGATACTCCACGTTACACAACAGGTTACACTTCATTATTCAATTCTATTGGATTTGTGGTAGAAACACATATGTTAAAAGAATATTCTAAACGTGTAAAAGCCACTTATGACTTTATGATTTCAACTATTGATTATGTCAAAAAAAACGGAAAAATTATTAAACAAAAACGATTTGAAAATCAAATTCAATTTCAACCAAAAAAAAGTTACACTTTAAAATGGGTTATTGATAGTTCAAAAATATCCAAAATTCCATTTTTAGGATTTGAAGGGAATTATAAAAAAAGTGAAGTAACATCAAGTGAAAGATTATTTTATGATCGAACCAAGCCATTTAAAAAACAGATTGATTTTTATGGAGATTATAAGTCGGATAAGGAAATTAAAATTTCTGATTTTTATATAATTCCTAAAGCATTTTGGACAATTATCGATTTATTAAAATTAAACAAAATAGAATATAAATTGTTAAAAAAAGATACCTTAATTGAAGTTGAAAGTTATCGAATTATAGATTATAAAACATATAAAAATGCTTACGAAGGACACTACCCACATAGTGACACGAAGGTAGAAAGCAAGAAATTAAAAATTAAATTTTTTAAAGGTGATTATTTGATTTCGACAAAGCAAATAGGGGTAAAGTATCTTTTGGAAACCCTTGAACCAGAGGCTATTGATAGTTTTTTTAATTGGAATTTTTTTGATACAATTTTGCAACAAAAAGAAGGTTATTCCGAGTATGTATTTGAAGATTTAGCCAACGATTTTTTAAATAAAAATCCAGATTTGAGAGTAAAATTAGAACAAAAAAAGAAAGAAGATAAAAAATTTTCTGAAAACACAGATGCACAATTGGACTGGGTTCATAAAAATTCACCTTATTATGAAAAAGCTCATTTACAATACCCCGTTTACAGGATTTTGAATTAAATTATACTCGATATTTTTTTAAATATTCATTTTTATTCAAGCAATAAACATTTATCAACATACTAAAACGTTATAGTTAATAATAGTAAAAAATCAATTCAAAATATATCATTTCAACTTTGTAAATTTGACACTTTGTATAAAATAAAATTATGATTTTAAACACCGAACTTGAATATAAAGGCGATTTATTCCCTTCAAAAATAATAACCTACGAACAAGAAGTTGATTCTATACTTTTTCATACTGATAACAATGTTATTCTTAAAATTACTGTGCTTCGCGACAGTTTAATTCGTTTTCGATTTACTGCGAAAGGTTATTTTAGCAACGATTTTTCGTATGCAATTGATAAATCTCAATCGCACGGTTATAATGTTTTAGACGTTTTTGAAGAGAAAGAATTTTATAAAATTCAAACAAGTAAAGTTTATGTAATTATTCAAAAATCCGATTGTAGAGTTGGTATTTACGAATTGAATGGCGCAGTAATTTTAGAGGATGAAATAGGTTTTCATTGGGAAGAAAGTTATGAATACGGTGGAAACATTGTAAAAATGACTAAAACATCACAAATAGGTGAAAGTTTTTATGGATTGGGAGACAAAGCAACACATTTAAATTTAAAAGGAAAACGATTGAGCAATTGGGCAACCGATCAATATGCTTTTGTAAAAGACCAAGAACCTTTGTATAAAGTTGTTCCATTTTACATTGG
The DNA here is from genome assembly GCA_043738775.1 of Flavobacterium sp. Classification (GTDB taxonomy): domain Bacteria; phylum Bacteroidota; class Bacteroidia; order Flavobacteriales; family Flavobacteriaceae; genus Flavobacterium. The sequence continues at coordinate 11,777 of JAYUFJ010000161.1, forward strand.
TCTTCATAACGAAAAAGCTTACGGAATTTTCTTTGACAACACATTTCATTCCCATTTTGATTTTTGTAGTGAAAGAAAAAATGCAACCAGTTTTTGGGCAGATGGTGGTGAAATGAACTACTATTTTATTTACGGGCCTAAAATGGCCGAAGTGGTTACTACTTACACTCATTTGACAGGAAAACCCGAAATGCCTCCTTTATGGACTCTAGGTTATCATCAGTGTAAATGGAGTTATTTTCCTGAAAGTAAAGTAAAAGAAGTTACTTCAAAATTTAGAGAATTACAAATTCCGTGCGATGCCATTTATTTAGACATCGATTATATGGAAGGTTTCAGATGTTTTACTTGGAGCAATGAATATTTTCCTAATCCAAAAAAAATGGTTGCCGATTTGGCAAAAGATGGTTTTAAAACCGTTGTAATTATTGATCCCGGAATAAAAATTGATAAAGGCTATTCCGTTTACGATGAAGCGTTAGCCAAAGATTATTTTTGTAAACGTGCCGATGGACCCTACATGAAAGGAAAAGTTTGGCCAGGCGAATGTAATTTTCCCGATTATACCAATCCAGAAGTTAGAGAATGGTGGGCAGGGTTGTTTAAAGAATTAATTTCAGAAATAGGAGTAAAGGGAGTTTGGAACGATATGAACGAACCAGCAGTTATGGACGTTCCTGGAAAAACTTTTCCGATGGATGTTCGACATGACTATGATGGTAACCCTTGTAGCCACCGAAAAGCGCATAATATTTACGGAACCCAAATGGCGCGTGCAACTTACGAGGGTGTTAAGCGATTTGCTTATCCTAAAAGACCTTTTATAATAACTAGATCTGCTTATTCTGGCTCTCAACGCTATACTTCTTCATGGACTGGTGACAACGTGGCAACTTGGGAACATTTATGGATTGCCAACATCCAAATGCAACGAATGTCGATTTCTGGAATGGGATTTACCGGGTCAGATATTGGAGGTTTTGCCGAACAACCTTCTGCCGAATTGTATGCCCGTTGGATTCAACTAGGCATTTTTCATCCGTTTTGTAGAACTCACTCATCAGGCGATCACGGCGAACAGGAACCTTGGAGTTTTGGTAAAGAAGTAGTTGATATTACTCGAAAATTTGTTGAATTGCGCTACCAATTATTACCTTATTTATATACAATGTTTTGGCAATATGTAAATGATGGAGTACCGATGTTAAAACCATTGGTTTATTTTGACCAAGAAGATACGCAAACACATTATAGAACAGACGAATTTATTTTTGGAAATCAAATTTTAGTTTGTCCTATTTTAGAACCCAATGCACAAGGTCGACGACTTTATCTTCCAAAAGGAAATTGGGTAAATTACTGGACAAATGAAGTTATTGAAGGTAAAAAAGAACTTTGGGTGTCAACGGATTATGATCAAATTCCAATTTTTGTAAAACAAGGAGCTATAATTCCAAAATATCCAATTCAGCAATATGTTGGGCAAATTGAAAATCCCAATTTGACATTGGAAGTTTATTTTAAAATAGGTAAAGAAACTTCATTAGTTTATGAAGATGCTCACGATGGTTACGATTACAATAAAGGGCGCTATAGTTACAAAACATTTAAATTAACTGGAAAAGAAAATCAACTAATAATTTTACAACACAAAGAAGGTTTATTTGAAACGCAATACGAAACAATAAAAATAAACCTAAAATCGTTACCGTTTAAAGTAATTTCTATTGAAATTGACAAAGAAAATTTTTCGTTGGAGTCTGTGAATTTTAAAGATAATACTTTTGATATTCCGAAAGATTTTACAGAAATTCAAATAATAGGGATATAATTATCCAAATTTAAAATGTAAATTTGTATAACATAATATTGGATTGTCAATACAACTAAAAAAAACAACTTCATTTAAAATTTAGAAAACAATAGTTAAATAGTAATAAAGCCTTGTATAAAGTAATACTTAATTAACCCCAACTATCTTGATATAAAATTTGTTTTAAAAAAAATTAGCTGTTTAAAAAAACCTTAAAAATATGAAATTTTCAAAAATTCTATCAGTTGTCACAATCATTTTATTTATTTTTTCGTGCGCCACAAATCCTTTTACAGGAAAAAGTACTTTAGCATTAGTTCCAAATAGTGAAATTTTACCATCAGCTTTTCAACAGTATGGGCAGTTTTTATCTGAAAATAAAGTTATTTCGGGTACAAGTGATGCCAAAAGAGTCGAAAATGTAGGAACAAAAATTAAAGTAGCTGCCGAACGTTGGCTTAATGCGAACGGAAAAACAGGTTATTTAGACGGTTACGCTTGGGAATATAAATTGGTTGAAAGTAAAGATGTAAACGCTTGGTGTATGCCGGGCGGAAAAATAGTTGTTTATTCTGGAATTCTACCAATAACTAAAGATGATGCTGGTTTAGCAACCGTTTTAGGTCACGAAGTTTCACATGCTTTATCAAATCATGGACAACAGCGAATGAGCGCAGGAATACTTCAACAACTAGGCGGAGCTGCCGTAGCTATTGGTACGGGTGGAAAAAGCGCTGAAACACAACAAATAGCAATGACAGCATACGGTGCTGCAACCCAATATGGCGGAATGTTACCATTTAGTAGAAACCATGAGTCCGAGGCGGATCAAATAGGATTGCTTTTAATGGCAATTGCAGGTTATAATCCCGATCAAGCAGTTACATTTTGGACACGAATGGCTTCCAATCCTGGAGCAGGAAATAAACCACCCGAATTTATGAGTACACATCCATCAGATGAAACTAGAATTGCCAACATTAAAGCATTAATTCCTCAAGTAAAAGTGGAAGCAGCCAAATTTGGTGTTGTTTTTAAATAATTTATAGCAAAGTAATAAGTCGTCTTTACAGGCGATTTTTTTTTATTTGAAATTTAAAAAATATGGAAAAAATAAAAAAAGGAAATTTAAAATTAATGAATGCTTGGGCGTTTTATGATTGGGCAAATTCGGTATATCCGTTAGTTATTTCGTCGGCAATTTTCCCTATTTATTATTCAGCAATTTTTAAACAAAAGCATATTGAAAACATTGGGTTTTTGGGAATAAATTTTAAAAATACTGCTTTAATTAGTTTTGTAACAGCAACAGCTTTTTTAGTTGTTGCGTTTATGTCTCCTTTATTATCTGGAATTGCAGATTATATTGGAAACAAGAAAAAATTTATGCAGTTTTTTTGTTATTTAGGAGCAACCTCTTGTATTGGATTGGCATTTTTTACTATTGACAATATTTATTTTGGAATTGCCTGTTATTTTTTCGGATTGATAGGTTTTTGGGGAAGTTTAGTATTTTACAATTCTTATTTACCAGATATTGCTTTTAACGAACAGCAAGATAAATTAAGTGCTAAAGGATATTCGTTGGGTTACATAGGAAGCGTTATTTTATTGATTGGAAATTTGATTTTTATTCTAGGTAAAGAAGGAGCCCAAGCATTAGAATTTATGAAATACTCTTTTATATCCGTTGGAGTATGGTGGATTTTATTTAGCCAATACACTTTTTACTATTTACCTAAAGGAAACGAAACCGAAAATAAATTAACAAAAGCTGTTGTTTTTAATGGTTTTAAAGAATTAAAAAAGGTGTTGTTGTTATTAAACCAAAATATTCGACTTAAAAAGTA
>JAYUFJ010000162.1:0-5604 GCA_043738775.1 Flavobacterium sp.
CAAAAACAGTCAACGCTAGCGGAACGTTTCCGTGCATTCCTAAAAAGCTAACATTTTTAGCCCAAAAATCACTAGCCGCCATTTCACTAAAATGATTTAACTTTTCGTAACCATAAAATGCCATTAAAATACCAATCATAACCCTAATAATAAGTAATCCCAAATCCTTATTTAGCGGATTGGCACTTAAATTAAATAATTTTTTCATAAAGTTTTTGTTTAAATTGATTAAGTTTCAAATATAATTAAAATTAAAATACATTTAACAAAAACTGTTAAAATTTAATTGTAACTAACTAATAATCAATTGTTATAATAAACATTTAAACAATTAGTAATATTTCTTAAAATTTTCTTATTTTTGCACCCGATTAAATAGTAACTAAAATTGAATTTATGGAATCATTTATGATTTATGTGCCAATAATAATGGCATTTTTAGGACTGGCTTTTATGTTGTACAAAAGAGCTTGGGTTTTAAAACAAGATGCTGGAGACGGCAAAATGAAAGAAATTTCAGATTATATCTATGAAGGCGCATTGGCTTTCTTAAAAGCAGAATATCGTTTGTTGACTTTCTTTGTAATTGGAGCGAGCATTGTTTTGGCAGCAATGTCATTCATTTTTCATACAACAAACATACTTATAGTTGTTGCTTTCATTTTCGGAGCTTTTTTCTCGGCTTATGCTGGAAACATCGGAATGAAAATTGCTACAAAAACTAACGTTCGTACAACGCAAGCCGCACGTACAAGTTTACCACAGGCTTTAAAAGTTTCTTTTGGTGGTGGAACAGTAATGGGACTTGGTGTAGCTGGATTAGCAGTACTTGGTTTAACGGGTTTCTTTATAGTTTTTTATAATTATTTTATGAATGGTGTTTGGAGCACTACCGATGATATGACTAAAGTTTTAGAAACTTTAGCAGGGTTTTCATTAGGAGCCGAATCTATCGCCTTATTTGCTAGAGTTGGTGGAGGAATTTATACAAAAGCTGCCGATGTTGGTGCCGATTTAGTAGGAAAAGTAGAAGCTGGAATTCCAGAAGATGATCCGCGCAACCCAGCTACAATTGCCGATAATGTTGGTGATAACGTAGGAGATGTTGCAGGAATGGGTGCTGATTTATTTGGTTCGTACGTTGCTACAGTATTAGCTGCAATGGTTTTAGGAAACTACGTTATTAAAGATATGGGCGGAAGTATTTCTGACGCTTTTGGAGGTATTGGACCAATTTTGTTACCAATGTCAATTGCAGGTTTCGGAATTTTATTCTCAATTATAGGAACAATGGTTGTTAAAATTTCTAGCAACGATGCCAAAGAGAAACAAGTTCAACGTGCATTAAATGTTGGTAACTGGTTATCAATACTATTAACTGCAATTGCTTGTTTTATATTGGTGAAATACATGCTGCCAGAAACGATGAAGATGAACTTCTTTGGTGAAGGATTAAAAGAAATTTCAGCAATTAGAGTTTTCTGGGCTTCATTAATCGGTTTATTTGTTGGAGGTGCAATATCTTCGGTAACAGAATATTACACCGGATTGGGAACAAAACCCGTTTTAGCAATTGTTCAAAAATCTTCAACTGGAGCAGGAACCAACGTAATTGCTGGTTTAGCAACTGGAATGATTTCGACTTTTCCAACAGTAATTTTATTCGCCGCTGCCATTTGGTCAACATATGCTTTGGCTGGATTTTATGGTGTAGCATTAGCAGCATCTGCAATGATGGCTACTACAGCAATGCAATTAGCTATTGATGCTTTCGGACCAATATCTGACAACGCCGGTGGAATTGCCGAAATGAGTGAACTACCAAAAGAAGTGCGTACTCGTACCGACATTTTAGATTCAGTTGGTAATACAACTGCTGCAACCGGAAAAGGTTTTGCAATCGCTTCTGCTGCATTAACTTCACTAGCTTTATTTGCTGCTTATGTAACTTTTACAGGTATCGAAGGAATTAATATTTTTAAAGCTCCCGTTTTAGCTATGTTGTTTATTGGCGGTATGATTCCTGTAGTTTTCTCTGCATTAGCGATGAATTCGGTAGGAAAAGCAGCTATGGATATGGTGTACGAAGTGCGAAGACAGTTTAAAGAAATTCCAGGGATTATGGAAGGTACTGGTAAACCAGAATATGCAAAATGTGTTGATATTTCTACTAAAGCCGCTTTACGCGAAATGATGTTACCTGGAATTATGACTATTGGTTTCCCAATTGCAATTGTGCTTTTAGGATTGGTAGTTTATGGAGATAACCACCAATTAGTTGCCGAAATGTTGGGTGGCTATATGGCTGGAGTAACGGTTTCGGGAGTGCTATGGGCTGTTTTTCAAAACAATGCTGGTGGCGCTTGGGACAATGCAAAAAAATCTTTCGAAGCTGGTGTAGTGATTAATGGCGAAATGACTTACAAAGGTTCAGACGCTCATAAAGCTGCTGTAACTGGAGATACAGTTGGAGATCCGTTTAAAGACACATCGGGACCATCAATGAATATTTTAATTAAATTAACGTGTTTAATTGGATTGGTAATTGCTCCGATTTTAGGTGCAGGCAATGCATCTGAGACAAAAGCTGCATGTTGCGCATCGGAAGATAAGATTGAAATGAAGTCAAGTGCTGATTCAAAATGTGATATGACTAAAATGGCAACTATGACTAAAGATGAATGTGCAAAAATGTGTGACGAAAAAGGTTGTAATACCGAGGAAAAAGCCGAATGTATGTCACACTATGATGCCAATGGAAACTTTATAAAGAAAACATCTTGCGTAGACATGACGACTAGTTCAAAAACATTGAGTAAAGATGTTAGAGTTGAAATTACAAACACTAATGGAAAAGCTAAAGCTACTGTTACTACTAATGTTAATGGTACTTCTGCTACTCAAACTTTTGAAGGAACTGAAGCTGAAGTTAAAGCTAAAATTGATGCACTAAAGTAATATAAAAATATTATAATGTAAGCCCCGCAAGAAATTGCGGGGTTTTTTATTGCCAAAAATGTAGAACTGCTTATTTTTTTTAAAATTAATTGTAATTTTGATTCTATTTACTACTAATGACCGAAATTACAAAACTTAGCCAACTCGATTTAAACGGTACCTATTCGTACGCCGATTATTTGTTATGGAAATTTACCGAAAGAGTAGAACTTATTAAAGGAAAAATCTTTCAAATGAGTCCACCACCTTCTCGCAAGCATCAAGTAGTTTCGAGAGTTTTAAATAGGTATTTAGACAGATATTTTGAACACAATCCGTGCGGATTATTTTATGCTCCTTTTGACGTACGACTAATCAATTTCAAAAAATCAACCGACGATAAAACAGTTTTTACGGTAGTTCAACCAGATTTATGTGTTATTTGTGACCGCTCAAAACTCGACGATAGAGGTTGCATAGGTTCACCCGATTTAGTTATCGAAATTTTATCGCCAGGAAATTCTAAAAAAGAAATGGGAATTAAATTCTCTCTATATGAAGAAAATTTAATCCCCGAATATTGGATTGTCGAACCTGCTGAAAACGCCATTTTTATTTACACCTTGCAAAACGGTAAATACATTGGACTAAAACCCTGCATTGAAGGTGAAACAATAACAAGTCCGCTTTTTCCGGACTAAATTTCGAAATTGAAAAAATATTTGAGGATAAGTAACCTAAAACAATCCATTAATTTCGGCGTCAATACGATTAATTATAGTACCCAAATCTTCTGGGTTTTTTAAAAAATCAACATTATCAACATCAATTATTAATAATTTTCCTTTATTGTAGGTTTGAATCCAAGCTTCATAACGCTCGTTTAATCGACTTAAATAATCAATTGAAATTGAGTTTTCATATTCACGACCGCGTTTGTGAATTTGGCCAACTAAATTTGGAATTGAACTTCGTAAATAAATTAATAAATCGGGTGCTTCAACCAAACTTTCCATCAATTCGAACAATGATGAATAATTAGTAAAATCTCTATTAGTCATCAATCCCATTGCGTGTAAATTAGGTGCAAAAATGTGTGCATCTTCATAAATCGTTCGGTCTTGAATAATTTTTTTTCCACTTTTACGAATTTGCAACACTTGACGAAAACGGCTGTTTAAAAAATAAATTTGCAAGTTAAAACTCCAACGTTCCATTTGATGGTAAAAATCGTCTAAGTAGGGGTTATCAACAACATCTTCAAAATGTGGCTCCCATTTAAAATGTTTGGCCAATAATTTTGTTAATGTAGTTTTTCCTGCGCCTATGTTTCCTGCTACCGCTATGTGCATTATGGTAATTGTATTTTGTAATTTATAATTTGTTCGCCTGTAAAAATAGTCAAAATTTGGTCTTTAAATTTAAAATTTCTAATTGTTTTTTTTAAAATTTCTATTGTGTAATTTTGATTGGTTTTAAAATCACAATAAGTTATTAAATTATTTTTGGAGTAAAAATAGCCTTGATTTTGAATCATTTGAAAGGTATCAAATTTTGGAATTATTCCAAATTCTGTTATTTTTCCGAAAACATCAATTGTAAAAGCTAGTTGCTTATCATCGATCCAATTAAAATAATTAAAATCAGATTCGAACCACAATAAATTGTTTTTTAAAGGCTGATTCAAAGTTGTATAAGTATCATTTTCATAATTAAACAATCCTAATTTTTGATTATTTGTATTAAAAACCCAAATATTATTTTGAGTACTTTTACCTATTCCAGATGCTATAATTCCATCAGCAAACAAAGAAAAATTGACAGTTTGTATTTCGTTTAACTGGTTATCAAGTACAACTACTGTATTGAAGTTTTGATAAAATAAAACTATTTTTAATGGATTTACAATATCAATTTTTGTTATTTCACCCAAGCCAATATTTTGATACTGCCAAGTTTCTGTTTTTTTTTGTTTGTAAAAAACATTGTTTTTAATGTAGTAAATAAATTCTAAACCATCAATTCCAACAAAAGTATCTGCATTTAAATTGGTCGAATTACTATTTAAAATCATCAATTGTTTAGACTGTCCAAAAGTGAAAATCATATTTAAAAGAAAAAAAATAAGTACGTTTTTCGCATTCATTTGGCTAAATTACAATAAACCTTTTGAACTTTACAAAATCAAACTCAATAATTTAACAAATCGTTAGTAACAAATTGATTGGTTAATCGTCATATTTGTTGTTATCAACCAATCTTAATTTAACATGAAAAAATTAGCGTTTACTATAGCACTTTTATTAGTATTCATTACTTCCAATGCTCAAAAGGATTTTCAAGGAATAGCGGTTTATGAATCTAAAACTAGCACTTCCGATTTTAAAAAACGTTTTGAAGGCAACAAAGAAGTTACACCCGAAATGCAAAAAATGATTGAAGAACGAATGAAAAAAATGTTTGAAAAAACATTCATATTAAATTTCGATAAACAAGCATCTATTTATAAAGAAGAAGAAAAATTAGAAGCACCAGGATCTCAATCTGGTGGCGGAATGCGAATAATGTCAAGTATGTTGGGCGGAGGAGGAACCATGTATAAAAACGTAAAAGAAAAAAAATACAGTGTTGATAAAGAATTTATGGGTAAAGAGTTTTTAATTAAAG
>JAYUFJ010000163.1:0-1999 GCA_043738775.1 Flavobacterium sp.
AAAAATCGGCGTATGTAAAACAAAGTCATTTTACCTTCTTCGGCATAAAAATAAAATACAAAAAAGAATGCTAATAAAAGTGCAAAAAACAATCCGATATATAAAAAAATCACAAAATTAATCATTTCTCGGTTTTTAAAAACAATCCAAAGTAAAGCAATTGATAAAACCGTATTCATAAAAAAACGTAACGTTAAACTTAATGATAGTTGCAATAAGTTAATTTTAGGAAAACTTAAATTGGTAAACTGCTTTTTATAATAAATTAAAAAAGGGTCGTAAAATAAGTCTGCTTCAAAGGCTCGTATCAAAACCAGTAATAGTACTATTACAACAATCCACATTAACTTGTATTGATTATTTTTTAGCATAATTCGAAAATTTATTTACCCAAATTATCCACAATCCAAAAACAATCCCGTAAATAAGCAACGGGAAAACAACTCCGTGAAGCAACTGTTTTTGATTTGGAAAATTAAAAATCAACACGGTTAAAAACGCTATTCGTAACACATTAAAAACGTGAATTAACAAACAACCACCAAGTAAAAATAAAATTGTAGGTTTTAATTTACCCGAAAAAGCAACTACAAAACTAATAAATAAAATTGTAATGCTCAAAGCATTACAACCTTCGACAACTCTAGAAATGTAAGTGTTTTTGTAATATAACTTAACGCTAGCATCTAAAAAATTTGGGGCCAATTTTGAACTTGAATCAAACCACTTCATAACAAATACCGATTGTTTTGCTACCAATTTTGTAAAACAATCCACTTCAAATTGTTTTGTATCATAGCGGTTTAAAAATTGTTGATAGCTAAAAGTAAGGAATAAATAAACCACGAAAAACTTCGCCAAAAAAATTAAAAATGGTTTGTATTGACTAAAATAATTTTTCAAAAGTTTATTTTTTTAACAAATTTATATAATTTAGTCAAAACTCAATCATTACTTTTGTAAAAAATATTTAAAATGAATTTTGAAACTTTAAAACCGCAAATTTCTACTATAATTGCTAACGAAGGTTTGTTGCGTGATGAGAAATTAAAAAACATTTGTCAATTACTTTCAGACAATGTTGAATATTATACTTGGGTTGGTTTTTACTTTGCAAATAAAAAAACGAGAACGCTTCATTTAGGACCTTATGTTGGCGCAATGACCGATCATACTATTATTCCATTCGGAAAAGGAATTTGTGGTCAAGTAGCAGTATCCGATCAAAATTTTGTAGTTCCAGATGTTGCCGCTCAAGACAATTATATAGCTTGTAGTTTTACTGTTAAATCGGAAATCGTGGTGCCTTTATTCGTAAATGGCGAAAATATTGGACAAATTGATATTGACAGCAACGTTTTGGATCCTTTTACAGAAGCAGATGAGCGCTTTTTGGAGTTTGTAAACGGAGAAGTCTCTTTACTTTTTTAGACTTAATTTTAAGCTACACTTTTTTTAAAATCTTATTAATTAAAATTATATTGTATTTTTATAAAAAATTAATTTTTTTTATGATCTATAATTTTAATTTTTACAGTTCCTTATTATTAATATTTTTTAGTAACGGGTTACTTTATAGTTTACTTTTACTTAAAAAAGGAATTACCAACGAAAATCAATCCAACAAGTGGCTCTCGCTTTTTGTTTTTTTATGCAGTTTATATATTGCTCCTTGGATGCTGGGCTTTGCCGGTTGGTATGATAATCAACCTTATCGCGACATACTATTTTATAGTCCGATGCAGCATTTATTTTTTTTAGGTCCAGTTATTTATTTTTATATACAAAGTTTGTTAAACCCCAATTTCAAACTCTCTAGAATTAATTTTTGGCACTTAATTCCAGGTATTTTATATGTAATTTATAGTGTTATTATGGTTGTTACCGATAAATTGGTGCTTCATAAATACTTTTTTCTTGCCGATGGTACCGATAGAGATTTCGACGACTGGTATCAATATTTAGGTTTTGTTTCGATGGTAATTTACTTTGTTTTAAG
>JAYUFJ010000164.1:0-1997 GCA_043738775.1 Flavobacterium sp.
TTTTCAAAAAACTAAAAATAATAGAATTCGGAATAATTCCAAATTCAAGCACAAATTCAAGCGCACACCAAGGGGGAGACGGTCTGTTGGGCGTGAAATTCAAGTAGTGACGTCATTTTTATTTAAAATTGAAGTGCAGATATCCGTGTAAAATGAAAAAATGATGGTTGTGAAAAAAAAAATTCAAATCATACAGTAGCAGAAGGCAGTAATTAGACCCCCCATTTTTTTTAAATTCTACCATCAGAATTCCATGTCAATCTCAGCACAACACACCACCATGAAAGAGCACAACTCAACAGCACAACATTCCAATATTATTCCAATACTAAATTGTGTAACAGTAGAAACAATTCCACTGGAACAACCGCTCATCAATTGTGACTACTGAACAATAAGTTCTTGATAAAATTCTCAATAAAAAATTGGTTAGTAAGTTGGAACAAGATTTTAAATTAGTTATTTTTCTTCCTACAATAAAAAATGTGTATCAACCAACTGTACTAAATTATTCTTTTGAATTATTTTGTGCAATTTTCTCTCGCTTCTTTTTTAATTTCATTACGTATATTTTTAGCTACGCCTAGTAATTTGTTAATTTTCGTTTCTTCACGATTTAGATCAGCTTCAAGCAGCAGTGCTTCTGTCATATTGAATAAATTGTCCAGCTAAAAAGGGAAAAGGAAGAAGGGGGGGGGAGGGAGGAGGGGGAGTGTGGGGGAGAGAGAAAGGGAAGAATGGGAGGGAAATGATAAGTGAGAGGGAAAGAGGAGAGGAGGGAGGGGGAAGGGAAAAGAAGGGGAAGGAAAAAGAAAGGAAAGAGGAGGAAAAACGAGGAAATATGAGGGAACAAAAAGAGGACAAGAGGAATGATTGTTCGTCGCTAGTTGTAAGTAAACTTGTATGAACAAAATAAGTAAATAAATCAATAATAAAAAAAAAAAAAAAAAAAATTGAAACGGTAAAATGGATACGTAATAAACAAAATAAAAAATAAACATTTCATTATTCTGTTATACTTTGCATTTGGTTTTGTTCACATTTACTTACATTTTTTTCATCGACTAATCCAGCGTATTTCCACCTCACTTTGTTGTCTTTGTCGAGCTATGAATTGATTTAATATAATTCATTTATTTTAGTTTAATTTAATATAATTCAATTAATTTTGTTTAATTGAAGTTAATTGTTACCGTTATAAAAGAAACTTAGTGCATCGTTAAGTGGAAGTTGTGAACCCTCTACTAAATCTAGGAATAGTATACTAAATCTAAGGATAATCCCAGAGTCATAACCAGTGGTTTCGAAACCGTATAAAGAACAGAACATAACTTAAGTAACAAGAGTAAAAGCCATCAAAAGTAATTCAGACAGGCAGACAAATTTGATGATTTGATGATCTAATAATTCCTTAAAAAATTAATCTAAAATAAATCTCCATTCTTCACTAGATTTTATTTTAAAGATTAGAGTCAAATAAATCTCTCAGTAAATTATCATCAAAAACAATCAAAAATATGTGGGTTACTCATAATATTAACATTATTTTAATTGATATTCTTATTCAAATTCTAAACAAAATGAAACTTAATAATAACAGTGAAAAAATAACATTGAAAAAATTAATAATGAAAAATCACAAAATAAATTATTTTTTACAATAACTTACCAAGTAGACATATCCTGTGAACTTGTTCGGCAGCTCCAAGGCATTCGCAAGGTTCTGGATGTTATTAAATTATATATCATTATATATTATCAAATGATTTCATATTACATATGTTAAAGTGATTTATTAATATTTATTTTAAAATTATTTTATAATATAACATAGAATATTTAGTCCAGTGATAACACTAAATACATAATTCAATAATAATATAGCGTATGTGTTTCAGTAATATCATGACTCAGTATAGCGCGTCACACTAAACTAAACTACACTACACTACACAACAATAAACACAAAACAGTACAATACAATACAATACAATACA
>JAYUFJ010000165.1:0-1987 GCA_043738775.1 Flavobacterium sp.
AATAAAACACCTTTTTACACGTAAGGCAACTATTCAATATCCTGAGCAAATTAGAGCTTTTAGTCCTGTATATCGAGGTCAACATCAACTTAAGCGAGATGAACAAGGAAGGGAAAATTGCACTGCTTGTGGATTGTGCGCATTAAGTTGCCCTGCTGAAGCAATTACAATGAAAGCAGCAGAGCGAAAAGCAAACGAAATGCACTTGTATAGAGAAGAAAAATATGCCGAAATTTATGAAATAAATATGTTGCGTTGTATTTTTTGTGGCTTGTGCGAAGAAGCGTGTCCAAAAGATGCAATATATTTAACTACTTCTAAAAAATTGGTTCCAACGGCAGCAACACGAGAAGAATTTATTTTCGGAAAAGATAGATTAGTAATGCCGTTAGACATTGCAATGCAAAACGCTCAATTAAAAAACGCTAACTAATGGCTCCAGTTGTAATTATATTTTATTGTTTAGCAGCTTTGAGTTTATCGACTGCTTTTTTAACCATTTATAGCAAAAACCCAATTCATAGTGCTATATATATGGTAATTTGTATGTTTTCAATTGCAGGACATTACCTTTTATTTAACGCGCAGTTCCTGGCAATTGTACAAATAATTGTATATGCTGGAGCAATTATGGTTTTATTTTTGCACACTTTAATGTTGATGAATTTGAATAATGAAGATGAAGTACACAAACCCCGAGTTACCCGATTGGGAGCAATTGTTTTGTTGTGTATGATGAGTATTGTTTTTATACTAATTTTTTATCATACAGATCCAGTAATAGGAACTACTGGTTCTGACGAAGATTATCAATCGATAAAAGTGTTAGGAAAAGTACTTTTGGATGGTAAAGAGGGTTTCATGGTTCCGTTTGAATTTGCATCAGTTTTATTGCTTGTAGCAATGATTGGCGCAGTTTTATTATCAAAAAAAGAAAAAATAGAAAAATAAACTATGAACACTATTTTAGACCAAATCGGCATTGAAAATTATATTTTCCTTTCAACTTTACTATTTAGCATAGGTGTTTTTGGTGTGTTGTACCGTCGAAATGCAATTATTGTATTTATGTCAATTGAAATTATGCTAAATGCTATAAATTTGCTTTTTGTAGCTTTTTCAACTCGTCACGGCGATGCAAACGGACAGGTTTTTGTGTTTTTTTCGATGGCAGTAGCCGCTGCCGAAGTAGCCGTGGGATTAGCAATTTTAGTATCGGTTTACCGAAATATTGGAGCAATTGACATTGCGAAACTTAAAAATTTAAAAGGATAATTTGTAATGCAGCAAAATTTAGCCCTACTATTAGTAATTAGCCCTTTTTTAGGGTTTTTATTCAATGTTTTTTTTGGGAAAAACGTTAGTAAAAATGTTTCTGGTTATATTGGAACTATAACAATAATTGTTTCTTTTTTAACAAGTATATATTTCTTTTTAACAATAAATGAAACCAAACAAGTCATCGAAATAAAATTATTCGATTGGATTCAGGTAAGTAATTTTAATGTCTCATTTGGATTTTTACTTGATCAACTATCCATTCTTTGGTTGCTTTTTGTAACAGGAATTGGTTCTTTGATTCATCTGTACTCAATAAGTTATATGCACGACGATGAAAATTTGAATAAATTTTTTGCCTATTTAAATTTATTCGTGTTTTTTATGATAACCTTGGTTGTTGGAAGTAATTTGTTAGTAATGTTTATTGGATGGGAAGGCGTAGGATTGTGTTCTTATTTATTAATTGGATTTTGGCATAAAAACCAAGACTATAATGATGCCGCAAAAAAAGCTTTTATAATGAATCGAATTGGTGATTTAGGTTTGCTAATCGGATTGTTTATAATAGCGAGTTTGTTTTCAAGTTTAGATTTTATAACCCTAAAACAAATGGTTGTTAACGGAAAAATCGACACTAATTCAATGTGGATAGGTTTTGCAACATTGTGTTTATTTATTGGAGCATCAGGAAAATCGGCACAAATTC
>JAYUFJ010000166.1:0-1987 GCA_043738775.1 Flavobacterium sp.
ATTTTATTCATTTATATTATAATTTTATTTAATTTTGTAAAATAATTTTTTAATAATGTGAAATCAATTAAATAAAATTTTTGTAAAAATCACAAAGATAAAATGTCATTCATTAAATAATCAATTTAAAAAAAAATTAAATTTATGAAAGCAAAACTTCCAGTTAATTGCCCGAGTTGCCAAAATGCAATGGTTGTAGCTCAATTAAATTGTAGTGTTTGTGAAACAAAAGTTTCTGGCAATTACTCGCTTCCAATATTACTTCAACTTGCAGATGACGAACAACAATTCGTTTTACATTTTTTTTTATCTAGCGGAAGCCTTAAAGAGATGGCCTCCAAATTGGGAATTAGTTACCCTACCGTTAGGAACAAACTAGACGATATTATATCTAAAATTAATAAATTTAAAAATATCAACTAACAAAATGAAAAATCTTCTATACAATCCGTTCGAAAAATATAGTGAAAAGCAATTATTAATAGTTGGTGTTTTAGGAAACTTGTTATTGATTTTTTTATCCTACCAATTTAATACTAAATTTATTGGAAACCTAAAATTGGTTCCGTTAAATACAATTGAACTTAAAAATGTAATTTTTCAACATTTAATAATTTTAATAAGTATTACAGTTTTATTGTTTGGAATTGGAAAATATTTGAATTCAAAAACGCGTTTCATCGACATTTTTAATACTTGTTTGATAAGTAGGATAGTGTTTTTTACAATTCCGTTAATGAATTACAATAATAAAATGTTTGAAATCACTAAAAATGGTAAACTTTTGTTAGCGACTTCAAATCCGGCAATAACAGTGACTAACGATGTATCAATTTTGCTATTTTTTTCAATAATCGCATTAATTTCCGCAGTTTGGTTTTTTATATTATTGTACAAAGGTTTTAAAACGTCAACAAATGCTAAAGATTCAAAATCAACTATTTTATTTATTACAACTTTTATAATTTCAGAAATTTTATCTGAAATAGTAATCCTAAACTTATTTTAAAATGGTAAAAATAACTAAAAAGCAAAACCTATTCACTATCAATGTTTTAGGTTTTCACAAAATTTGGTCTTTAAAACATAAATTGCAAATTCAATCTAGTGATATTGTTTTGGCATATCAAAATGAATTGGAATTAAAAAAATTTAAAGGAATTCGTTTTGGAACTCATATTCCGTATTTAATTACTGCAGGAACGTTTTATAGGGAAGGAAAACGTAATTTTTGGGATGTTATGAAAAACAAAAATACAGTAATTGTAGAACTAAAAAATAATCGGTACAATAAATTATATATTGAAGTAAAAAATCCAACAGAAACAATTAACCTTTTAAACTCAAAATAAAATGAAAAATTTAATATTAACTACAATACTATTATTAATTAGTTTTTTTAATTTTAGCCAAGATATTACTGGTAAATGGAATGGCGTTTTAAAAGTTCAAGGAGTTGAACTGCCACTAGTTTTTAATATTTCAAAATCGGATACAGGATATTCTTCAAAAATGGACAGTCCAAGTCAAGGTGCAAAAGACATTCCAACGACTAAAACAACTTTTGAAAATTCAAAATTAACCATTGAAATTACTCAAGCAAAAATTGAATTTGTTGGTGAGTTAAAAAATGAAATTGTAATGGGAATATTCAAGCAAAATGGACAAGAATTTCCTATGGAATTATCTAAAAAACCCTACGAGAAAAAAGAAGTCAATCATTTTCAGGAACCAAAAACTCCGTTTTCTTATTATTCTGAAGAGGTAACTTTTGAAAACAAAAACGAAAAAGTAACTTTGGCCGGAACACTAACATTACCTCAAAAAGAGGGCAACTATCCAGTTGTAATTTTAATATCAGGAAGTGGAGCACAAAATCGTGATGAACAAATTTTAGGTCACAAACCTTTTTTATTACTTTCGGATTACTTTACCAAAAATGGTATAGCAGTTTTGCGATACGATGATCGTGGTGTGGCGAAATCAA
>JAYUFJ010000167.1:0-1986 GCA_043738775.1 Flavobacterium sp.
TCAACTTTAAAAGTAACAGCAAGTGCAGCCTACGGAGAATACATTTATGCCAACAATCCTACTATTTTATTGAATCAAGATTCAAATGCAACTGCAACAAATACAAAACCAGTTACCAACTTTGGAGAAGCCAATTTAAAAAATTATAAACAAGCTGGTTCTCCGCAACAAGCTGCATCATTTGGGGTGGAATATCGTGATCCAAAATTTTGGTTTATTAGTGCCAACATCAATTATTTAGGAAATGCTTACATTGATATAGCACCATTAACAAGAACAGATCGTTTTATGACAATCCATTAACCCCAGGTGTTCCTGCATCTGACGCAACAACAACTCGTGGAGCTGAATTATTAAAACAAGAAAAATTAAAAGAATTCACCTTATTGAATTTAAATGGTGGAAAATCGTGGCGTGTAGGTAAAAATACCATTGGTTTTTCGGCAAGTATAAACAATGCATTAAACACTGTTTATAAAACTGGTGGTTTTGAACAAGCTCGAAACTCGAATTTTACTGAAATTAATCAAGACAACACAATTCACACCAATCCGTTAACCAATGTTACGGCTGCAACGCCTGCTTTTGGACCAAAATATTTTTATGGTTTTGGTCGCACATTTTTAGTAAATTTATACATTAATTTTTAATAGTTAAATTATGAAAACACAAAATTTTAAAATTTTAATACTACTGTCAATTACGCTATTTCAATTAACGGGCTGCACTAAAGATAGTGATGTAACTGTTAATGAAGCAAAAACCACATTACTTGCAGAAGATTTTAATTCTGCATTAATTTCAACCAGCGGTTGGATAAGTTTTGCACAAGTAGGTTCAAAAAACTGGTCACAAGCTTCGTATAAAAACGATGGCTATGCGCAAATGAGCTCGTTTAATTCAGGAAGTCCAGTTAACGTTACTTGGTTGATTTCACCAAGCATTAATATGGATACACAACAAGGCGAAAAATTAAATTTTCAATCTTGTCAAGATGGTTTTATTAGAGCAATTGACAATTCTTTAGAGTTATATGTAACTAATGATTACGATGCAACTAATTTTGCTAATACCAATTGGCAACGAATTGATTTTATTGAACCCACTTCGGAAACCCCGAGATATTTGTATATAAGTTCGGGAATAATTGATTTATCTTCATTTACTGGAACGGTCCGTTTTGCATTAAAATACAAAGGAACTTCGTCACAAACAGGTGGTTATCAAGTTGATAAAGTAAGAATTTTTTATTAATTTAACTTAAACAAGCAATGAAAAATAAAATAATAAACATACTAGTTTTAATAACATTTACAGTTTTAATAATTAGTTGTACTAATGCTGAAAAAGGATTTCCAACAACACTACAAACTATAAAAACATCTGAATTAACAGTCAACAAACAAGTAATTGATGTTGTAAATGCTACTGTAATAGCTTCATCAATATCACCTTTACCAGCTCCTTATACTTCCGATGATATTATTGAAGCTTATGTAACCTCAAATGATGCTGGAGGAAATTTTTACAAATCAATTTCATTTCAAACTATTACAACTACTGGTAACCCTGTTGGTTTTAGTGTTTCAGTTGACCAAACGATGCTTTTTACTAAAGGTTTTACACCCGGTAGAAAAGTATATATTAAATTGAAAGGATTATATACTGCAGTTGTTTTTGGAAGTATGCAAATTGGAGTTTCCGATCCATCATCAACAACTGGATTAACTGGATTGTCGGAAGTGGATTATCAAAATTATTTATTTCCATCAGCTACTATTGTTAATGAAGAAACATTTGTTCGTCATATTACATTGGCTCAAGCCACTGCAACCTCAACACCTCAAACTTCAATATTGAATACTTTAATTGAAATTGACAATACCCAGTTTGCCGATAATTCAATTGCCCGAACTTTATTTGATATTGATAATGGTGGTTTTGGAACTAATCATGAATTAGTTGACGTTACCTTAGGAGACATTA
>JAYUFJ010000168.1:0-5573 GCA_043738775.1 Flavobacterium sp.
CTATGGCGGAAATAGAAATGGAAGCCAATTTGATAGAAATAATGCCTCGCAACAAAATTTAGAAAAGCAAAAACCCAAGTTGGAAGACGTTGGTAAAAGAGTCGATGCAATTGTTGATAAATTAAAAAAAGAGTTGACCTTGGATGATTTGCAGGTTTTTGCAGTCAATAAATATATGACAACAAATATTAATGATTCTGATAAAGTTATTTTAAAAGAATCTAGTTCGCAAGATGAGAAAATTACTGAAATTATGAAAATTAACGACACGTCCGATTTTAATATAATTTCAATTTTAAATAAAGACCAAAAGGTAAAATATAAAACAATAATTGATGAGCGAAAAGCAAAGTTTCAAGCCTATCAAGATAGAAAATAAGTAAAAAACTCCAAATCATAATTGACTTGGAGTTTTTTTTATGAAATAATTTCAAATTTATAACTCGCTGTATTCGTGATTTATTACAATTTTGAAGAATCGACTTTATCCAAAACTACTGTTCCTTTTAAAGTTAAAATTTTTGAACTTGTTTCAGCAGTTGTTGTAACCGAAACTGTTTTTGAGAATTGTCCTAAATTAGTTGCATTATAAGTTGCTGTAATTTTTCCAACTTGTCCGGCCGCAATTGGAGTTTTAGTGTAATCGGTAGCTGTACAACCACAAGAGCCTATAACTGTTGAAATTATAACTTCTTGTTTTAAATTGTTTTTAAATTCAAATTCAATTTTTTTTGGAATTCCTTTCGGAATTTCTCCAACGTCTATGGTTTCTGATTTCCAAGTTATTGCAGTTAATTTTACAAGTTTTGAAACTTTTTCAATTTGTTTTGGAACAATAGTAAACGACATTAATCCTAATGTTACAACCAAAACGGAAATTCTAATAATTTTCATAATTTAAGGTTTTAAAAGTTAAATTGTTCAATTCGTTTGAACTATTCAAAAGTAGCTTTGATTTTAATGTGTTGCTGTTAACCAAATTCAAATGTTTGTTAACGAGTTGTTAATGGCTTTTTTAATTATTAAGATAGGAGTATTATTGCTACTTTTACCTTAAAAAAAATTGAAAATTGAAACAAAAAAAATTCAATATAGTTATTGTTTTAGGATTAATTGCTACCATCGGAATTTTAATAGCACAGCTATTTTGGACTAAAGAAGCCTTTAACTTAGAAGATAAAAAATTCTCACAAAGAATTCATATTGCTCTATTAGAGGTTGTTAAAAAATTATATCAAGGTACAAATAGCGAATTGCCAAGCAACTATCCAATAAAAAAAGTAGCGAATGATTACTATATTGTTAATGTTGAAAACGATTTTAAACCCGAAATTTTGGAGTTTTATCTAAAAAAAGAGTTTAAAAAATTCAACATAAATACCGATTTTGAATATGCAATGTACAATTGTCAAAGCGATGAAATGGTTTATGGCAATTATATTTCAATATCTGAAAAAAAGAAGCAAAATTCAGAAGTTTATTTTCCAAAACACAAAAATTTAATTTATTATTTTGCAGTTCGTTTTCCAAATGAAAATACGTTCTTGTTGAGTTCACTTCGTTTTTGGTTGCTACTTTCAATAACTTTAATAGTTATTTTAATGGTTTATGTATATTCGATTTACACTATTATTCAGCAAAAAAAATATGCCGATTTACAACGTGATTTTATTAACAATATGACTCACGAATTTAAAACTCCGCTTTCGTCAATTTTAATTGCATCTACCTTTTTAAAACAGCAAAATGAAATTCAAAACGATAAAAAACTAGAAAAATATACTCAAATAATTATTAATCAAAGTTATAAATTAAATCAACATATTGAAAAAGTACTTAATATTGCAAAATCTGACAATTCCAATTTTGAACTTGTAAAAACAAGAATCTCACTTTTTAATATCTTAAAAAGTACCATCGAGTCGGTACAACTAAAATACGAAAACTCTATAATTGAAATCGATTCAAGCATAGATTTTTTAATTTTGGCAGATGAGTTTCATTTTACCAATTTAATATACAATTTACTTGAAAATTCGATTAAATACTGTGAAAATTCGCCTAAAATTTATATAAAAATCGAAAAAAAAATTAATCAAATACAATTAAATTTTATTGATAATGGAATTGGAATCGAAAGTAACAAAATTCAGTTTATATTCGATAAATTTTATAGAATTCCGAATCAAAAAAGTATTGAAAATTCAGGTTTTGGATTGGGATTGTATTATGTAAAAAAAATAGCTACACTTCACAATTGGAAAATTTCAATTTATAATAATGAAAAATGGGGAATAACAACTTCTCTTTTAATTCCAATTATTTGATGAAAAAATTTAAAATTTTATATGCCGAGGATGACCAAACACTTGCTTTTTTAACCAAAGACAATTTAGAACAAAATGGTTATGAAGTTATTCAATGTTTTGATGGTTTAATGGCATTTGATAAATTTAAAGAGGAAGTTTTTGACATTTGTATTTTTGATATAATGATGCCAAAATTGGATGGTTTTGAGTTGGCTTCTCAAATTCGGAAAATTAACTTGGATGTTCCAATATTGTTTTTATCGGCAAAAACATTAAAAGAAGATAAATTAAAAGGTTTGCGTTTAGGAGCCGATGATTATTTGGTTAAACCATTTAGTATAGAAGAATTGATTTTAAAAATTGAAATTTTTTTAAAAAGATCACAAGTCTATAAGTTTAATAATGATATTAGTTTTTTTGAATTAGGGAAATTCAAATTTGATAGTGCTAATTTTACATTAGTTTTTAAAAATGATAAAACGGTTTTAACAAAACGAGAATCCGATTTGTTATTTTATTTTATTAAAAATAAAAATCAAGTTTTAAAACGGGAAACAATTTTAAAAGCACTTTGGGGCGATGATGATTATTTTATGGGTCGAAGTTTGGATGTATTTATTTCACGATTGCGGAAAATTTTAACTAAAGATTCAAATATTTCAATTGAAAATTTACACGGAATTGGATTTCGATTTTCAATTAAAACAAAAAACCTCGATTAAATTTTTCAATCGAGGTTAAATAAATTTTATTTTACTTGTTTATTCTACCAATTCAAGAGCGTGTTTGGCAACAATTCCAAAATTATAACCTTGTGCTTCATCATATCCAGCATAATTTACAGCAATTAACTGACCACATTGATTAAATACGGGCGAACCACTTGCTCCGTGAGTAGATGTTATGTTGTATTGAATTCGGATTCCGTCTGACTCTTTGTTTATTTGACCTTCATAGACTTGTACTTTAATTCCTTTATTGGTACTTGCCAAAGTCATACCCATTGGATAACCTATTAAAATGGCATTCGAACCTGGCTTTAGGGCTTCATCATCTGCGAAAGCAGTACTCAAATCAATTACATTGGTAACCGAAGTTGGTAACGTTTTATTTTTTAATTGCAAAACAGCAACATCAACTTCATCGTTTTGGGCAATTTTTATTACTTCGCAATCCAGCCAATTATCAGTTGAACCGTGAAGTGCAACGCGAATACTTGTTGATTTTGCAATTAATGAAATTTGATCGATAGAAACTTTTTTAAACTCTTTAACACCAACTTTGGAGGCAACAACAGCAGTACTGTCTTTTTTTAAGCTATCATTTACAGCAAGATTGTTACTGTTTTCTTCATATTCGACTTCACCATCACGACCATAATATTCAGAAATGTGTTTTTCAAGGTAACTCTTGTATTGATATTCTGGTATCGAATCTGGTAAAATACTAGCAATCATTTCTTTTACAGAATTTTCAGTATTTTCATGTCCTTCAACACTATTCCATGGTTCGGCAACGTGATGATTGGTAACTATTTTAGCATCTTGCGATACAAAAAAACCAGTTCCGTAAACTCCTTTTTCGTTTAAAAAATCTTCATCGGAATTGATTTGGAAAGGTTTTGAACCTTTTATAGAAATTTCGTAAACATAATGGTGTTCTACCAAAACAACTGCATCCTTATATTTTTGATAAATTTCGGTTTGTCCGTTTAAACAAAAAACTTCTTTTTTGTTATACGATTTTAAAATTTTAGGTATAAAGATAATTCCTAAAATAACAATTGAGATTATTATACCTATTATTATTTTTTTATTTTTATTCGAATTTAATGCTTCACTTTCAAAACTTTTTTTGTTGATTTTTTTAATTTTCATAATTATCTTTTAAGTGAAAAATGCCCTTTAGTACTTCGTCCGTCTTCAAATTTTACGTTATACCAGTAATCATCTGATGGCAATTCTGAACCATTATAGGTTCCATCCCAGCCAGTACCTGTTGGAGAAATTTGCTTAATTAATTTACCATATCTATCAAAAATTTGAATTACAGAATTTGAATTTTTAAGCGGATCAATTCCTTTAATATTCCAAAAGTCATTTGTTCCATCACCATTTGGAGTAAAAAATTTAGGCGCTCCTAGAACATAAAATTGTTGCGATGCTATTCCGCAACCGTTTAAGTCTTTTACAAAAATAGTATGAACTCCAATACTCAAATCGGAAAAGAAAGAAGAAGTTTGATAAGGTCCGTAGGAATCGTCTAAACTAAAAACATAATTTCCTATGCCATTTTGAGCTACTAAAACATTTACCGAGTTTAAATCGGTTAATTCTACAATTTGAAAAGATTGAATTGAGGCTAAATCGGAAAGTGTTACAACAATTGTTCGTTGTTTTGAACAATTATTTGGGGAGTTAAATGCAACATCAACAGTATAAGTTCCAGGAGTTGAAACACTTAAACTGTAATTAGTAGCTCCAGGAATTGCAACTGAATTTAAAAACCATTGATAGGTATAATTTGAAGGCGATGAACCATCTGTTAAACCAGCATCTAAAAGCACATTAAAAGAAGGTACATTACATACAATTTGGTTTGCTTGTCCATTTGTATTCAAATCAATTTTTGGAGTAGGTTTTACTACAAATGGAATAACAATGCTTACTGCACAGCTTGTATTTATTGGATTGGTTATCGTAGCAGTAACATTTTGGGTACCAGTAGTAAATGGATTTGGTAATGGCGAAGATAAAACTAAACCAGCTCCATCTGTGTAAACTACATTCAATCCGGTTTGTCCATTTAAAATAGTGGTTTGAAATGTAGAAGTATCAAAATTAAAAGTACCGTTTTGTAATAAAGGATCCAATTCGTCATCACAAACCATTGTTAATGAGGTTGGTATTAAAGCCGGATTTGGTAAAACATCTACAATAAATTGAAACGTTTTTTCATCATAACAAGGTGTATATGGAATTTCGGATGCAAGAGTAGTGTTATTTGTGATTCGAACTTTAATAGTTTCAGATGTTGTTGTTACATTATATGGGTTTGGTAATGGACTTGGTAAAGGTGTTCCTGAAGCTGTAAAATAACTAACAGCAACATTGGTTTGACCATTTAAAACTGCCGCCTGAATAGCTGCTGAATCTGTAAATGCATAAGATCCATTAGTTGAACAATTACGAATTATGTTGGCAGCATTAACTGGATAAACTGTTGGCAATTTATCAACTATTAAAGTTATAAATGGCCCCAAAC
>JAYUFJ010000169.1:0-1983 GCA_043738775.1 Flavobacterium sp.
ATCAAAACCATATTTCTGTTCATAATTGGACAAATAGATGGACAGGTGGTAAAAAAAAATTCAACCAAATACACTTTCCCTAAGTAGGTTTTATTATTGATTTTAGTATCGTTTTGATCGGTCAATTCAAACTTTGGGGCTTGGTGAATTATAACCAAGCTTGTATCAATAACTTCTTCATTGTGTTCACTCATTCGATCGTTTTGAACTACCGTTCCATTCTTTATTCTATTTACAATTTTAGGAATAGCATAGATTCCGAAAAGTAAAATAATAAATGATATGCCTATGTAAGATTTATTTTTCATTGTGATTAAATTTGTCGAGTTGCGTTATGATTTCGTTTTAAAGCCAATCGATATTCTGCCAAAATAATTTTTACATCGTCGGTCATTTCATTGTATAATTCGCCTACTTTAACAGTATTGTATCCTTCTCGATACTCTTCGTCTCCTTTAATTGATTTTCCTTTTCGTCCTCGAAGGCTTCGTTTCTTATCAATTATAAAAACATTTGGCGTGTATTGATTTTTATCTAATTTAAAAACCAAATTCATTTTTTCGTAAAATTTATCTATTTGTTTTGGTGATGCAAAAATAAAATGCCAACCAGATAAATTGGTCAATGTTGCTATTTTTTTCATCAACGCTTTTACTTGTTCCTGTGTGCCATCGGGAGCAATCATAACAACTTGAAAATCTTTAAATTCTCGATTTTTGTTGTAAATTTTTTCAGTAAGATTAAAAAAACCACCTTTGTTTTTTTCAATGTCATTTCCCATAAAACCTAAAATAGTAATCTTATTAGTTAACGAAATTGGTATAGAATCTAAAGTTTTAAATTCAATTACATCGGCAATTTTGGTAGTTAAAGTGGGTAATTTTGCAAAACTATTAACTCCAGAAGCGAAAAAAACATACGCAACAAGTGGCAAAATAAAAAGGGTAATTAAAACAAGATTTTTTTGAAATTTACTAGCTGTTTTCATAATTACAAAGATAAAAAAAAGGCATTTGCCATAGCGAATGCCTTAAAAAGTTACTAGTTAATAATTTGTTAAAAATTCCATTTTATTGTGCCTCCTTTATAAACTCCAAATATATAATGGGCTTCAGTTAAAAGAATAAATATTAAATAAAAAATCAAGAAAATTACGGTTCCAACAACCATCCATCGCAAGGCAACTACTTCACCTTCCATGTGCATAAACGCCCAAACAATATAATAGGCCTTAAAGATAGTTAAGATTATGAATATCCAATTTAATAGGTTCATCCCTAAAAAATTGTTCATGTGCAAAACTTCGGGTTTGATGATTCCTAAAAAAACCTCAACTGTTGTTACTACAGATAATAATGCAAAAACAAACCAAATTCGTTTTAAATTAGATACATAAACGTGATCGTGTGACATAATGTGTATGTTTTAAACTTTGATAATTAAACTAAATAGAAGAATGTAAATACGAAAACCCACACCAAGTCGACAAAGTGCCAATATAATCCCACTTTTTCAACCATTTCGTAGCTTTTACGTTTCTCGTAGGTACCAAGTAAAATATTAATAAAAATAATAATATTGATTATAACTCCCGAAAAAACGTGAAATCCGTGAAATCCAGTTATAAAGAAAAAGAAATCGGCGAATAATTTACTTCCGTATTCGTTGCGTTGCAAATTGGCTCCTTCAACTACTAAATGAGCGCTAGCAAGACGATTTTCAGATTCTTTTCGTGATAAAATGAATTTATGCTTTAAACTGTTTAATGATTTATCTAAATTTAAACCAACTGCGGTAGTTTCAGTTTCTGAGCTATTAATAACTTCGGTACGGATTAATAAGTCTGGTCGCGCTTTGAATCCTGCTTGAACTTCGGCGACTGAATATTCTGGAATACTTGGCTCGTCCATAAACCAACGACCTTTTGCTCTTGTTAATTGCTCTCTTTCTTCTGGTAATTTTACTGCAAAATCGGCTAGTGCT
>JAYUFJ010000170.1:0-1981 GCA_043738775.1 Flavobacterium sp.
GGACGTATGCCTTCTGCAGTTGGTTATCAGCCAACACTAGCAACTGAAATGGGTGCAATGCAAGAAAGAATTACATCTACCAAAAAAGGTTCTATTACTTCTGTACAAGCTGTTTACGTTCCCGCGGATGATTTAACAGACCCAGCACCAGCAACTACTTTTGCTCACTTGGACGCAACAACAGTATTGTCTCGTAAAATTGCTGAATTAGGTATTTACCCAGCAGTTGATCCGTTAGATTCTACATCAAGAATATTAACACCAGAAATTTTAGGAAAAGATCACTATGATTGTGCACAAAGAGTAAAAGAAATTTTGCAAAAATACAAACAATTACAAGATATTATTGCCATTTTAGGTATGGAGGAATTGTCTGAAGAAGATAAACTTTCTGTATCTCGAGCGCGTCGTGTACAACGTTTTTTATCACAACCTTTCCACGTAGCCGAACAGTTTACAGGCTTAAAAGGTGTTTTGGTTGACATTAAAGACACTATCAAAGGATTCAACATGATCATTGATGGCGAATTAGATCATTTACCAGAAGCTGCATTTAACCTTAAAGGTTCTATTGAAGACGCTATTGAAGCAGGACAAAAAATGTTAGCTGAAGCGTAATATTAATGGTGAATGGTAATTTAATAATTCCAATTCACAATTCAAAATTGAATTTATGATTTTAGAAATAGTATCACCAGAAGCACAATTATTTAAAGGGCAAGCAACTTCGGTTACTTTACCTGGCGTTAATGGTTCGTTTCAAATTTTGAACAACCATGCTCCAATAGTTTCTATTTTAAAACAAGGGACTGTTAAAATTACAGCTTCTAATTATGAAATAAAAAAAGAAGTTGAAAATAAATTTATCAAGATAAATGATGAAAATTTCAATTTGGAAATTTTATCAGGAACTATTGAAATGAAAGACAACAATATTATTGTATTGATAGACTAGATATTTTATTTAGCAAATAAGACAAATTTTAATAATAAACCTCGAAAAAATTTTAATTTTTCGAGGTTTATTTGTTTTAAACTAATTTAAAATTAAAGTGCTGCGATGTATCTTTTCGTAACTTCATCCCAATTAATAACATTAAAAAAGGCTTCAATGTAATCGGGTCTGCGATTTTGATAGTTTAAATAATACGCGTGTTCCCAAACATCCATTGCTAATATTGGAGTGCCACCACAACCAATACCAGGCATCAAAGTATTGTCTTGATTAGGTGTGCCACAAACTTCCAATTTACCATCTTTTACACACAACCAAGCCCAGCCCGAACCAAATTGTGTAGCTCCCGCTTTTGTAAATGCGGCTTTAAAATCGGTAAAACTTCCAAAAGCAGAATTAATTGCAGTAGCTAAATCTCCGGTAGGTAAACCACCACCATTTGGTGACATTATTGTCCAAAATAGATTGTGATTGTAAAACCCACCACCATTATTTCTAACAGCTCCGTTTGTAAAATCTAAATTTGTCAAAATTTCTTCAATACTTTTACCTTCTAAATCGGTTCCAGCAATTGCTAAGTTTAAATTGGTGGTGTAAGCATTGTGATGTTTTGAATGATGAATTTCCATTGTTCTAGCATCTATGTGTGGTTCTAATGCATTGTAAGCATAAGGTAATTGTGGTAATTCAAAAGCCATATTTTATATATTTAAAGTTTAAATTTATTAAATCAAAGTTAATTAATAAAACGATATTTTGTTAAACATTAACTTAATTTTCTAAAATTTGAAACGTTACTCCAAAACTTTTTTTATTTTAAGCTATAATTATTATTGAATTTACATAGAGCTTACAATCAATACAAGAAATCTTTTTTTGTATATTTGTTTTATAAATTTTATAAAATGCCACTATATCATAAACTAGGAAAATTTCCACAAAAACGACATACTCAGTTCGAAAAGCCTAATGGTGGTTTGTTTTACGAACAACTTTTTGGAACCGAAGGTTTTCACGGGCATTCTT
>JAYUFJ010000171.1:0-5552 GCA_043738775.1 Flavobacterium sp.
TCCTATACTGACCAACAATTGCGTATAAAAAATAAAGGCGCAAAAGGAGGTTCAGAAGGCGATCGTGGTGATTTGTTTATTAGAATTCGAGTGACAAATAATTCGAAATTTATTCGAAAAGGTGATGATTTGTATCAAACGTTAAACATCAATTTATATGATGCCATTTTAGGAAATGAAGTAATTATCGAAACTTTATCGGGCAAAGTAAAAATTAAAATTATAGCTGGAACGCAAAACGGAAAAACCATTAGATTAAAAGGGAAAGGAATGCCAGTTTATGAAAAAATAGGAACTTTTGGCGATTTTTATATTTCAATTCAAATACAAATACCCGAAAAATTGACCGACAAACAAAAAGCATTATTTGAAGAATTGAAAGCAATCTCTTAAAAAATAGATACAGATGAAAAACCATGCAATTGTTCCTTATGCAACCGAAAATTATTTGAGTTTTCTAAAAGATTTGAAAGAATCGATTTTACATTCAAACTTAAAATATTCGATGTCAGACTTGCTATTAATTCAAGAATTGCCAAATTATGAAGTTGAAGATTTTATAAAAAATGCCATCGCAATTTGTCATTTGGTGGGTATAGAAAGTAAATATCATTTTAAGAAAATTTACGTTTTTGACATCAATCACAAAACCATAAATATTGATTGGCGCATGAGCAAAAAAGGATTTAATTTGGTGATAATGCAATTTCAAAAACTAAATCAAAAAAATGCTACATGGTTGTGGCAATTGGCTGATAATTAGATCAAATTACAAATATTTAATTCCCAAAACCTTCAAATTTTCATCAAAAATATATTCTTTTGGAATGCCAGTTGGAATATTCAAATTCGAAATTTCTACTTGGCTAATATTTTCTAAATACATAACCAAAGCACGCAAACTATTGCCGTGAGCCACTATAAGAATTGTAGTATTCAATTTTAATTTTGTTTCAATTTCTTTTTTATAAAATGGGATGGTTCTGTTGAAAGTATCTTCTAAACTTTCGCCATCTGCCGGACGAACGGCATAACTTCTTCTCCAAATTTCGACTTGTTTTAAACCATATTTTGCTATGGTTTCGTCTTTATTCAAACCTTGCAAATTGCCATAATTTCTTTCGTTTAATGCTTCGTTTTCTATTACTTTAATTTTAGTTTGATGAGTAGTTTCAAGAATAATTCGCAAACTTTCTTGTGCTCTTTTTAAAGTTGAGGTATAGGCAAAATCGAATTTAAAATGTAATAATTTCATTCCTGCCAATTGGGCTTCTTGTTCCCCAAATTTTGTCAAACCAACATTTAAACTTCCTGTAAATCGGTTTTCTAAATTATAGATTGATTGGCCGTGACGGACTAAAATGAGTGTTGACATATCTTTAATATTTGTTTACAATAAAGATAATTTAACTTTTACAATTCAAATAAAAACCTACGAATTATGCAACTTTTCATCATTTTTATATAACAAAAAAACACTTTTTGATTACCACATTTGTTTAGTAATAATTTACAAAAACAGTAAACAATGTATCATATTTCAATTATTTCATCAAGTATTCGAACTGGTCGAAAAAGTCATAATGTTGCACTTTATTTTCAAAATTATTTGAATGAAAATAGATTGGCAACTGTCGAAATTTTGGATTTGGCTTCTTATAATTTCCCAATTTTTGAAGCACCGTTGAAATACCAACCAAATCCAAGTATGGTGGCTTTAGAATTTAAAAATAAAATAATTTCATCGGATGGAATTATCATTGTTACACCAGAATATAACGGAAGTATTCCTGCAAGTTTGAAAAATAGTATCGATTTACTATTCGAAGAGTGGCACCGAAAACCTGTTGCATTTTCGACAGCATCTTCGGGCGATTTTGGGGGTTTGCAAGCATTAATGCATTTGCAATTTATATTCTGGAAGTTGCGTGCATGGACGTTTACAGCCAATTTTCCAGTATCGAAAGTACAAGAAAAATTTGTTGATCACGGTGTTCCAACCAACAAACAAGAAACTGATGAATATGCTCAAATTTTTATAGATGAGTTTTTTAAATGCATCGAAGCAAGTCTAAAGTAATGGATTTAGCAACGCAAATAATTTGGCTTTTTGTTCTAGCAATTCCAGTTGCGTGTGTGGCTTGGACGGTTACTCACGAAGCAATTTTTAAAGAACCACGAGATTATTGCATTGCAAAAAGTCAAAATTCTAAAACATTATTTCAACGCAAAATATTCTATTTGTTTACTTGCGAATATTGTTTTAGTCATTATGTAACCTTGTTTTTTATCTTTTTTTCGGATTATAAATTACTCATTAATGATTGGCGTGGATATGTAATTGCTTTATTTTCATTGGTTTGGATTGCCAATGTTTATATGAGTATTTTCACATTTGTGCGTCAAGATATTAAAAAAGAAAAATGTGAGATCGAGGAAATTCAAAAGCATTCAAATAAATAAAATTATGACAAAAATCTTAAAAATACTATTGATTTTATTGGTTTTAATTAGTTGCAAAAAAGAAAATAAAGTTATTGCAACTTCATTAAAAACCCAAAATTACACCGATATATTTCTAGTCGAAACGTCTATAAATTCCTATTTTAAAACCAATCCAGAAAGCCAAAATGTAGTTAACGAAGTCAATTTGTTTTATAAAAATAGAAACTATCAATATGCTTGGTTTAATAAAAAAGGAATGACACAAGCGGTGCCAAATTTTCAAAATCAGTTGCAAAATTACAACAACGATTTTGATGATAAAACGTTTAATAATGCGCAATTGGATACGTTAATTACGTTAATAAAAACCAATCCAAATGCTATGGAAATTGACAAAAGTCAATGTGAGAGATTGGAATTAATGCTGACCACAACATTTTTTAAATATTCCGAAAAAGCATTTTTTGGCATCAATAAAAATGCTCGAAAACTCGATTGGTTTATTCCTCGTGCAAAGAAAAATTTTCAAATTTTGTTGGATTCATTGGTTTTGAAAGATAAAAATGACAAAACCTATGAACCCGTAAATTTATATTATTCAAAACTTAAAGAAAAATTGCGATTGTATCGAGATATTCAGAAAAAAGGTGGTTTCCCAATCATTAAAACAGATGAAGAATTTTTAACAAAAACTGAGTCAGATTCTGTTTTGATTCTAGTAAAAAAACGGTTGGTTTTAACGGGAGATTTAAAGATTAATGACAATAATATAATTTATACAATGCCTTTGGTTAAAGCCATAACTAATTTTCAGCAGCGAGTTGGTTTACCCGAAAATGGTCAATTGAATTTTAAAACAATTGCCGAAATGAACAAAACGGTCGATTATCGCATCAAGCAAATGCTTGTTAATTTGGAGCGTTTGCGTTGGGTTCCAGTAGAAATTGAAAATGATTATTTATTGGTCAATATTCCAGAGTACAAACTGCATGTTTTCGAAAATAAAAAATTGCTTTGGGAAACCAATGTGGTTGTAGGAAAAGCAGCTAAACAAACAAGCATTTTTAAGGGTAGCATTTCAAGAATTATTCTAAATCCCTTTTGGAATGTTCCAAATAGTATTATCAATCACGAAATTTTGCCCAAACTAAAACGCAATGCTAATTATTTATCACAAAATAATATGGAAGTCGTTTCTAACGACGGTAAAGCAATTGAGGCTTCAACAATAAATTGGAAACAATATTCAAAAAATGTTCCATTTATCATTAGGCAAAAACCAGGAAACGACAATTCTTTGGGCAAAATAAAGTTTCTTTTTCCAAATAGTTTCAACATTTATTTACACGATACGCCAACAAAAGAATTGTTCGATCGCAATAAAAGAGATTTTAGTCATGGTTGCATTCGAGTAGAAAATCCAATGAAATTAGCGATGTACTTACTCCGAAATAACAAGGATTGGAATCAAGAAAAAGTAGATGCAATTTTGACTACAACAACCGAAACTGGAATTTCTATAAAACCAAATATTCCCGTTTATATTACCTATTTCACGGCTTGGGTTGATGTAAAAGGCAATCTAAATTTTAGAGATGACATTTACAATCTAGATGAAGAATTGGCTAAAGAAATTTTTGCTGAGTAATTTTTAATAGTAATGCCATTTTAAATCGCAATAATAATTTTAAAAAAAATAGA
The DNA here is from genome assembly GCA_043738775.1 of Flavobacterium sp. Classification (GTDB taxonomy): domain Bacteria; phylum Bacteroidota; class Bacteroidia; order Flavobacteriales; family Flavobacteriaceae; genus Flavobacterium. Next base: position 4,147 of record JAYUFJ010000171.1, read on the forward strand.
AAATATGAACAAAATAGTAGTAACCACCGATTTTTCTAATAATTCCAAAAAAGGAATTTTATTTGCCATGCAATTGGCAAAACAAAATCATTATGAATTGGTTTTTTATAATGTAGTTCAAATTTACATGCCAACCATTTGGGATAATGCCTATTATGGACAATTTGAATTTAACGAATTATCTAGAAGTCAAATTTATTTAGAACAATATATAAAAGCAATCTATTTAGCAAATAATGTGTCAACCGAAAATTACCAATGCGTTTGCGAAATTGGATATAGTGCAAGTAATGCAATTATTGAATTTGCTACTAAAACCGAGGCAAATTATATTTGTGTGAGTACCGTTGGCGCAGGAAAAATCACTAAATTGTTTGGAACAACGGCATCAGAATTAATTACTTTTTCGCCAATACCGGTGCTAATTGTTCCAAAAAACTATCGGTTAAAACCCATCGAAACTTTGTTTTTCGCATCAGATTTTAAAAACACGGAAGAAGAGTTTAAAAAAATTGAAACATTCTCAAAACCCATCAATGCAAAATTAGATGTGTATCACTATGATTACAAATGGTTTTTAAATGCCAATAAAAACAAATTTGATAAAATTTCAGCAAAGCATCAATCCATAAATGTAAGGTTTCATTCTCGAAAATTAGATTCGGGAACGCCACTTTTGGAGCATTTAGAAAAGGATATTACAAAGGCAAAACCATCAATAGTGATTCTTTTTACAAAACAAAATCGAAATTGGTTTGACAGGTTGTTTTTATCGAGTTTATCTGCCGAACTAGCTTTTGACACCAAAACACCAATGTTGGTTTTCAAGAAACACATAAAATAAATCTAGGAATATTATAACATTTTTAAAAAGTTATATAACAATTTAAGTGCTTAATTTATAGAATTTTACCATTATAAAAAACATTAATATTAAATTCAAATACAATGGACATCGAAAAAACAATTGAAGCATTTAACTCCTTAATCGTAATAAATAACGATCGAATAGAAGGCTACAAAACTGCAGAGGCAGAGGCAAAAGAAACCGATTTGAAAATGCTTTTTTCAGATTTGATGGAAACTAGCGTTCAAAATCGCAAAGAATTGGTCGTTGAAGTTAATAGACTGGGTGGCACGCCCGATGAAGGTACACGAGTTACAGGCAAATTTTTTAGAGTTTGGATGGACGTTAAAGCAGCTTTCACTGGCAATGATCGAAAAGCAATTTTAGAATCGTGTGAATATGGTGAAGATGTAATTCTTGAAACCTATAAAAAAGTTTTAATTCAAGATTATCAAGATACCAATTCGGTAGAGCAAGATTTATTGAACAAACATTATGCTTTATTAAAAGCGGATCATGACAAAGTCAAACAATTAATTGAAGCGATTGAACATGAAAA
>JAYUFJ010000172.1:0-1970 GCA_043738775.1 Flavobacterium sp.
CTTGTAAATTCTAATGAAGGAAAAATTGACATGTCGGGCTATGCAGCTGGAACTTATTTAGTAAAAGTTTCGGTTGACAATCAGGTTAAAACATTCAAAATAATTAAAAAATAATTTTAAGGTTAAGTTTTTTTTAACCATCCGTTTCGGCGGATGGTTTTTTTTATTAAAAAAATATCACAATTTATTTTCCAAACTGCTCCAACCGCCACCATTCATCGCTTCAATTCCATTACTTTTTAAAATTGATGTTGCTTGAGCACTTCGCATTCCGCTGGCACAGCAAGCAATAACAGGTTTGTTCAGTTTTTTAATATTATCAATTTGATTTTCGATAGTATTCAACGGAATGTTTTTAGATTCTTTAATGTGACCACCCGAGAACTCTCCCGGAGTTCGAACATCAATAATTACAGCACCTTTTGCCACAAATTCTTTTATTTTTTGTGATTTATTACCAAAACCTAAAAAATCTAATAATCCCATAATTTTATTTTTTTCAAAGATATAGTTTCAAACTAAAATAATTTAGATTTGTAACATTAAATACAAGTTGTTCTAACCTAGTAAATTTGTTTTGAAAATATAAATGAAGATTACAGACCGAAAAACCGAAATCATAAACATATCCGCAAAACTTTTCAAAGAAAAAGGATATAGTGCTGTAACCATGCGTGATATTGCTCAAGCTATGGATATAAAAGCCGCAAGTTTGTACAATCATATCAAATCCAAACAAGAAATTTTAGTGTTAATCATCATCGAAATTGCTGAAGAATTCACATCAGTAATCGATGAAATTCTTGCTTCTGACGATACTACTATCCAAAAAATTGAACGAGTTATCCAACTTCACATCGATATTACATTAAGAAATTCAGATGCGTTAGCTTGTCTAAACAACGATTGGATGCACTTGACCAATAATGATTTAATTTATTTCATCAAAATGCGAAACGACTATGAGGAAAGTTTCCGAAAAATCATCAAAACAGGAATCGCAAACGGAGAAATCAAAAACTTAAATATTGAAGTCATCATCTTCTCAATACTTTCCACACTTAGAACACTTTACATTTGGTATGGAAAGAAAAAAAACATTAAACCAGAAGTGTTAAAATCAAATATGATTCAGGTCTTACTTAATGGAGTTTTTTAATATTATTTAGATCCTGTCAGAGTTTAAAACTCTGACAGGGTTGTTTTTTTCAATCGTTTTCGTAACATATCAAAATTTTCACTAAATTTGCATAACAAACTAACAAGTGTTAGTTAAAAATTATTAACTGATTATGTCAAAATTTCACAGCATAAAAATTGCGGATATTTACAAGGAAACCAAAGATTGTTCCGTACTTTCTTTTGAAATCCCGCAAGAATTAAAACCGGAATTTCAATACAAACAAGGACAACATTTAACATTAAAAGCAATTATTGACGGTCAAGATGTTCGTCGTTCGTATTCTTTATGTTCGTCGCCAATTGAAAATAAATGGCAAGTTGCTGTTAAAAAAATAAATGGCGGATTGTTTTCAACTTTCGTAAACGATACCCTAAAAAAAGGAGATATAATCGAATTAATGGCGCCAAATGGTGAATTTAATGTAGCGATTAACTCCGATAAACCCAAAAATTATATCGTTTTTGCAGCTGGAAGCGGAATTACACCAATTCTTTCCATCATAAAAACGCACTTAATTTCGGAGCCAAACAGCACATTTAAACTGTTTTATCTCAATCGTACCGTTAAATCAATTATCTTTAAAGAAGAAATTGAACAGTTAAAAAACACCTATTTCGACCGATTCGAAATCTTTCATTTCTTAACCAAAGAACACCGAAGCATCGAACTATTAAACGGACGATTTACACAAGAAAAATTACAAGTTCTAACAAAAAATATCATCGACATTCCATCAACCGACGAATGTTTTATCTGCGGTCCAGAACAAATGATATTCCTAATCCGC
>JAYUFJ010000173.1:0-1967 GCA_043738775.1 Flavobacterium sp.
GATGAAAACGGACAAATTATGTCAATTCGACACAAAACATTTGATATTAAAGGCGTTCAATTTCATCCGGAAAGTATTTTAACACCTAATGGAAAAAAAATTTTAGAAAATTGGCTAAAAAAATGATCTGATAATAAAAAATTAGTTATAAAATATAAACAGCTTAGCTATTTAAAAAAAAAATGAAAAACATATTAAACAGACTAATTAATCACGAAACTCTTTCAAAATTTGAAGCAAAAAATGTTTTGGTAAACATATCTTCAAATCAATACAATGCCAGTCAAATAGCGAGTTTTATGACCGTTTTTATGATGCGCAATATTACAATAGAAGAGCTTACTGGTTTTCGAGAAGCCTTATTAGAATTGTGTATTCCTGTTGATTTTTCGGATTATAATACAATCGATTTATGTGGTACTGGTGGCGATGGAAAAGATACTTTTAACATATCGACTTTGGCTTCATTTGTAGTTGCTGGTGCTGGGATAAAAGTTGCTAAACACGGAAATTATGGGGTTTCTTCAGTTTCAGGATCATCAAACGTAATTGAAAGTTTGGGTATAAAATTGAGTAATAATAATGGTTTTCTTCAAAAAAGTATTGATAAAGCAAATATTTCAATTTTACACGCTCCACTTTTTCATCCTGCAATGAAAAACGTTGGTTCAATTCGAAAAGAATTAGGTGTTAAAACTTTTTTTAATATATTGGGTCCAATGGTAAATCCATCGATTCCAAAAAATCAATTAATTGGCGTTTTTAGTTCTGAATTGGCTCGAATGTACAGTTATGTATATCAAAACACTAAAACTAATTTTTGTATTTTACACGGTTTAGATGGTTTCGATGAAATATCATTAACCGATGAAACTAAAATTATTTCGAAAAAAGAGGAATCAATTATAAAAGCAGAAAATTTTAACCTAGACAAAATTAATTTATCAGACATAAAAGGTAGAGAAACAATTGAAGAATCTGCAAAATTATTTTACAAAATTATTTCACAAAAAGGAACGGTATCTCAAAACAATGTAGTTTGTGCCAACGCAGCAATGGCAATTTCAACCATTGAAAACTGTACTATTTTAGAAGGATTTGAAAAAGCAAAATATAGTTTAGAAAGCGGAAAAGCATTAGAAAAAATGAAAATTTTACAAGAATTATCAAAATAATTTAAAAGCTTAACAAATTTCATTAAACTTTTAAATTTTTAAACCAAAAACAATGAACATTTTAGATAAAATCATAATCGATAAAAAAAGAGAAATTATTCTCAAAAAATCAATAATTCCAATTACACAATTGGAAAATTCGGTGCTTTTTGATAGAAAAACCGTTTCATTAAGTCAAAATTTACGTAACAGTAAATCGGGAATAATTGCTGAACATAAACGACGATCTCCTTCAAAAGCAGTGATTAATAATAGTTTCTCAGTTGAAGAAGTTGTTGTTGGATATGAAAATGCTGGAGCATGCGGAATTTCGGTTTTAACAGATGGAAAATATTTTGGAGGTTCAATTGATGATTTAATTTTAGCTAGAGCAAGTGTAAAAATTCCATTAATTAGAAAAGAATTCATAATTGACGAGTATCAAATTATAGAAGCCAAAGCCAATGGAGCAGATGTTATATTGTTAATAGCAGCAGTATTAAATCACAGCGAAATTGAACAATTATCACAATTTGCACAAAGTTTTGGACTTGAAGTTTTGTTGGAAGTACACAATCAAGATGAATTAAAGAAATCAATAATGCCAAGCTTAAATATGATAGGTGTGAACAATAGAAATTTAAAAACTTTCGAAGTAAGTTTGGATTTTAGTAAGCAATTGGCATCGTTAATTCCAAATGAATTTGTAAAAGTTTCAGAAAGTGGTATTAGTTCTATAGAATCAATAAAAGAATTGCAACCATATGGTTATAAAGGGTTTTTAATTGGAGAAAATTTTATGAAAACCGATAA
>JAYUFJ010000174.1:0-1967 GCA_043738775.1 Flavobacterium sp.
ATTTTTAATCTTTAAAAAAAGAGCTTCTTGGGTCGCTTTTTTTCAAAGTTAAAAATAGTTGCTTTTTTGCAAAATGTTTTACATTCTAATCGGGGCTAAAAAGCCTAAAATTCTTAAAAAATAAATTATCTTTGCAAACAGCAAATTTTCAATAATTCCAAGAACAAAAAATCATAATTCTCAAATAAAATGAAGCATACAAAAATTAAATCATTATTACAAAGCGCATCAACAATTTTAGAAGTAAATGCCAAAGGTTGGGTGCGAACTTTTCGTAACAATCAATTCATTGCCTTGAATGATGGTTCAACTATAAATAACATTCAATGTGTAATCGATTTTGAAAACACCGATGAAGTAACTCTAAAAAGAATAACTACTGGAGCTGCAGTTTCAGTAACTGGTGCCTTGGTTGAAAGCCAAGGTGCTGGTCAAAAATATGAAATTCAAGTAAAAACGCTAGAAATTTTAGGTGATTCAGACGCAGAAAAATTTCCAATACAACCCAAAAATAAGCCAAGTTTAGATTTTCTTCGTGAAAACGCCCATTTGCGACCGCGAACCAATTTATTTGGAGCAATTATGCGAGTACGTTCGGTTTTGGCTCACGCCGTTCATACCTATTTTCAAGAAAAAGGATTTGTTTATGTAAACACGCCAATCATCACAGGTTCCGATGCTGAAGGCGCAGGAGAAATGTTTAAAGTAACTGCTTTGCCTTTCGACAACACACCAAGAACCGAAGAAGGAAAAGTAAATTACAAAGAAGATTTTTTTGGAAAAGAAACCAATTTAACCGTTTCCGGACAATTAGAAGGTGAAACCTTTGCAATGGCATTGGGTCAAATTTATACTTTCGGGCCTACATTTCGAGCCGAAAATTCAAATACATCGCGTCATTTAGCCGAATTTTGGATGATAGAACCAGAAGTAGCATTCAATAATTTGGACGATAATATGGATTTGGCAGAAGATTTTATTCAATATGTAATTAAATACACTATGGATAAATGCGTTGATGATTTGAAGTTTCTAGAAACACGTCAATTGGAAGAAGAAAAGCAAAAACCGCAAGCCGAACGCAGCGAATTGAACTTGCTTGAAAAACTTAATTTTGTTTTGCAAAATAATTTTAAACGAGTTTCGTACACCGAAGCAATTGATATTTTGAGAGAATCAACTCCAAATAAAAAGAAAAAATTCAATTACATAATCAACGAATGGGGTGCCGATTTACAGAGTGAACACGAACGTTATTTGGTAGAAAAACATTTTAAATGTCCAGTAATTTTGTTTGATTATCCAGCCAATATTAAAGCATTTTATATGCGTTTAAATGAAGATGGAAAAACGGTTCGAGCAATGGATATTTTATTTCCAGGCATCGGGGAAATTGTTGGAGGTTCACAAAGAGAGGAACGTTATGATGTTTTAATAGAAAAAATGAAGGCTCTAGGTATTGATGAACACGAGCTTTGGTGGTATTTAGACACCCGTCGTTTTGGTTCGGCGGTACATTCAGGTTTCGGATTAGGCTTTGAACGATTGGTTCTTTTTGTTACCGGAATGACTAATATTCGTGATGTAATTCCTTTTCCAAGAACGCCTCAAAATGCCGAGTTTTAAATTAATTAAAAAATACGAATTTAAAAATTTTAGTTCGTAAATAGTAATTCGCAATTTTAAAATGCTTAAACAAAATTTACAATTCAAATTATCTCAAAAATTATCTCCACAACAAATACAGTTGATGAAGTTAATTCAATTGCCTACGCAAGCTTTTGAGCAACGTTTGTTAGAAGAAATGAACGAAAATCCTGCTTTGGAAGCCGATTTGAATCAAGAGGAGGAAATTTATGAAAAAGACGAATTTGACAATAATGAAGACTATGACGATTATGAAGGTGGCGAAAACATAGATTCAGACGATATTAACATAGATGAATATTTAAGCAACGACGAAATTC
>JAYUFJ010000175.1:0-1953 GCA_043738775.1 Flavobacterium sp.
GTTCTATAACTTGATTTTCCATAACGTTTGCTTTTTTTGTAGCTTCTAGTTTGTCTATTTGTTTTTGAATTTCGGCATCTTCAATTTGTGCAAATAGTATTTCTGCCTGACCTATTTGATGACCTGGTCGTAATAATTCTGATGTTTCAGAAACCGTATTCCATTTCAAATCTTTTAAATTTAAAATTGTACCCAATTTATTTGAGGTAAAAGGCAAAAATGGTTCGCATAAAATTTGTAAAGCAGCAGCAATTTGTAACGCAACATACATTTGAGTTTTTACCCGTTCAGGGTCATTTTTTATCATTTTCCAAGGCTCTTCGTCGGCTAAATATTTATTTCCTAAACGCGCCACGTTCATTAACTCAACTTGCGCTTCTCTAAATCTATAACGTTCAATTGAGCTTGCAATAACTGCTGGATATGCTTTCAATTCAGTTAAGGTTTGCTCATCAATATGAGTAAATTCATTTGGTTTAGGAACAATTCCGTTGTAATATTTGTTAGTAAAAACTACTACACGATTAATGAAATTTCCAAAAACGGCCGCTAATTCATTGTTATTTCTTGCCTGAAAATCTTTCCAAGTAAAATCATTATCCTTGGTCTCTGGGGCATTTGCAGTCAATGCATAACGTAAAACATCTTGTTTATTTGGAAAATCTTGTAAATATTCGTGCAACCAAACTGCCCAATTTTTTGAAGTTGATAATTTATTTCCTTCTAAATTCAAAAATTCATTAGCTGGAACATTATCGGGTAAAATGTAAGTTCCTTCGGCTTTTAACATCGCTGGAAAAATAATACAATGAAAAACGATGTTGTCTTTTCCAATAAAATGAACCAATTTGGTATCGTCTTTTTTCCAATAATCTTCCCAATTTTTGCCCTCTCTTTCAGCCCATTCTTTGGTTGCCGAAATGTAACCAATTGGAGCATCAAACCAAACGTATAGTTTTTTTCCTTCGGCTCCAGCCAAAGGCACATCAATTCCCCAATCTAAATCTCTGGTAACAGCTCTTGGTTTCAAACCATCATCTAACCACGATTTAACCTGACCTAAAACATTGGTTTTCCAATCTTTGGCATGTGTTTCTAAAATCCATTTTTGCAAAAAATCTTGATATCTGTCCAAAGGTAAAAACCAGTGTTTTGTTGATTTTAAAACGGGAATTTCTCCAGTAATGGTCGATTTTGGGTTTATTAAATCTGTAGCATTAAGTGTTGAACCACATTTTTCACATTGATCTCCATAAGCTTCGGGATTATCGCATTTTGGACAAGTTCCTACTACAAATCTATCTGCCAAAAACTGATTTGCTTTAGCATCAAACAATTGCTCGGTAACTTCTTCAATAAAATCACCATTGTTATTTAATTTTTTAAAAAATTCTTGAGCTGTATTATGATGAATTTTAGCCGATGTTCGAGAATAATTATCAAACGAAATTCCGAAATCTAAAAATGATTTTCGTATAATTCCATCGTATTTATCAATAATTTCTTGTGGCGAAACACCTTCTTTTTTGGCTTTCATCGAAATGGCAACTCCGTGTTCATCGCTTCCGCACATAAACGCAACGTCTTTTCCTTGCAATCGCAAATAGCGCGAATATATATCGGCAGGCACATAAACACCCGCCAAATGCCCAATATGAATTGGTCCGTTTGTGTAAGGTAAGGCTGCAGTTATGGTATATCGTTTTGGGTTTTGTAACATTTTAAATTTTAATTTAATGCAAAAATAAGCAATCGATTTTTATTTGAAGCTATTTCCAGCTATACGTTACAAAGTTTTTTGTTCGCTGGGGCAAACAAAAAACGTTTTCCACTTCTATCTGGGCTATGGCATTGGTAATCAATTCAACAATTTGTTTATATTTGTATTTTTCGTTTCAATTCAATCAATGAAAACAAAATCTATTTTCTTAATTATTTTCGTTATTTTCTATT
>JAYUFJ010000176.1:0-1950 GCA_043738775.1 Flavobacterium sp.
GCCTTTTCCTAAAACATCTTTCGAGGTGTCACCACATCCAATACACCATTCGGTTGTTTTAAAAGTTATTGTTCCATTGCCTTTATCGTCGGCTGTAAAGTTACCAATATCGCCTTTATGGTATTCTCCCACTCCAAATTTACCATGTTTTTTAAATGTCGGATTCCAATGTCCTCCAGCCGAAGTTCCATCATCAGAAGAACAATCCGACTTTTCGTGAATGTGAATAGCGTGAATTCCTGGTTTTAATCCGGTCATTTTAGCAACAAAAGTTACTTCTCCGTTTTTTTCAAAAAACTTAGCCGTACCTTTTACAGTGCTTTTGCTTTTTGCTTCTAAAAGTATTGTTAACGAATTTTCTTTTAGCGAATTGGATTTACAAGCAAAAACTAATATAATAATAGCGATAATTATGTTTACTTTTTTCATGATTTTTTTATGTAAAGTTAAACAATATTTTCAATCAATTTTTTTTTAAATTCAATTTACTATTTTTTTGGCTAAACCCAAAATATATTGTCAAGCCAATTAGGAGCCAACAAGTAAAATAAATCCAGTTCCAAACGCTTAACTCGGCCATCATATATAGACAAGAAACCAATCCGAGTAAAGGAATTAAAGATAAATTTTGTTTCCAAGACCAAATAGCGAAACAAAATAAAGCAATAAAAAAAATCCACATTGGAATTTTGTGTTTGAATAAGCTAAAACCACTTTCATATTTTTTTGACTCATCTATTGGTAATTCTGCTATAATTTTTTGGTAGGCGTTTTCGTCTTTTTCTAAAAAGAAATTCAGTTCTTTTTCAACATCAACATTTTTTTTATCAATTAATTTTACTAAATTGGTTTTCACCAATTTCGTTTCTGATGCATTTAATGAAGTTACAATAGTTTCAGGTGTATTGATACGTTTTTCATTAGTTAAAAAAGAAATTGTGTTTTTTTGAAATTTGGTGCTAGCAATTCCAATTCCTATGAGCAACAAAACTGGAAAAATATATTTCGAATTTAAATAAGGAGTTTTAAACTTTCCTCTAGGAATATCTTTTTTATTTTGCAAGACTAAAACTCCTGCACATACCAAAACAAAAGCAAATAAAGTTCCTATACTACACAAATCGGTAACCATTGTTAAATTTAAAAATAATGCAGGAATTGCAACTACAAATCCAGTAACAACAGTAGCGTAGGATGGAGTTTTGTATTTTGGATGAACTTTTGAAAATCGTTTTGGCAACAGCCCATCACGACTCATACTCATCCATATACGAGGTTGTCCCATTTGAAAAACCAATAAAACCGATGCCATTGCAATTACAGCACTAACTCCAATTATCCACGACATCCATTTTAAATGCAATTTACTAAAAACAAAAGCCAACGGATCGCCAACATTTAAACTGGAATACGAAACCATACCAGTTAATACCAAAGCTATTGCGATATATAAAACGGTACAAATAATAATTGCCCACATCATTCCACGAGGTAAATCGCGTTGCGGATTTTTACATTCTTCTGCTGTAGTTGAAATAGCATCAAAACCTATATAGGCAAAAAAAACTGCCGAAACTCCTTTTAAAATTCCACCAACTCCGTTTGGAGCAAAAGGTTTCCAATTGTTGGTATCTATGAATCCAATTCCAACTGCAATTACTAACAAAATGATGCATAGTTTTACAACAACCATTAAATTACTTGCGTTTCTTGACTCTTTCATACCTCGATAAACCAACGCAGTTATCAAAACAATAATAAATAACGCTGGTAAATCGGCAACAAAATGAAATCCTGCAATTGTTGGTGAAGTTGTCCAGGCTGTATAGGCTGATTTTAAACCACTAGTTAAGTTTTCAAATTCCTTTCCGCTTTTCATTAAAGCAGTTGCATCATTAAAACCGTTGTGTGCCGTTAAATAATCCATTTGAATCCATTGTGGTAAGTGAA
>JAYUFJ010000177.1:0-5470 GCA_043738775.1 Flavobacterium sp.
ATAACCGAATTTTTTTTAACTTCAAATTTATTGTCATTGCCTCCAAACAAGGTTCCTATTAAAACTATTCCGAAAAACAGTACCATAAAAAACACAAACAATCCAACAACAGTGGACAAAACATTTCCTAAAAACTTCATCATAACTTTTTTTTAATTTGTAAGTATTCAAAAATGCTAATTTGTTACAAAATAACTCATTAATTTCAATTCAAATACTTATTAACATTGGCAACAAATATACATTTTTCCGAAAAACTTTTAGTTATTTTGTGATTATGAATAAACAACACAAAATTGTGCTTTCATTGGGAAGTAATTTGGGCAATCGACATCAAAATTTGAACGATTGTATAGTTGCTTTGCATACCGAATTAGGTACAGTTTTTAAAGTTTCATCTTATTACGAATCAGACGCTTGGGGATTTAAAAGCACTTCTTTTTTAAATTGTGTACTTATTTTGCATACTCATAAAAGTGTACTAAAAATTTTAAAATCAATTCAAAAAATCGAAAAAAAACTGGGAAGAATCAAATCCGAGTCGGACGAATATAAAGCGAGAATAATCGATATTGACATAATATCATTTAATGACGAAGTAATTGACTTGGATAATTTAATTGTTCCACACCAACATTTACAAAATAGACTTTTTGTTTTGTTGCCTTTGCAAGAAATTTTATCCAATTGGAAACATCCTGTTTTAAACAAATCGGTTTCTGAATTGCTTGGTTTATGTTCCGATAAAGGGAATTGTATAAAAATTGATAAATTAGATTTCCCGTTACAAAAAATCAACCTCCAAAAATTTAACTACATTGCCATTGAAGGAAACATTGGTGCTGGTAAAACAACTTTGACCACCAAAATTGCTGATGATTTTAATGCTAAAACTGTTTTGGAACGATTTGCCGATAATCCTTTTTTACCAAAATTTTATAAAGATCAAAATCGGTACGCTTTTCCTTTAGAAATGTCATTTTTGGCCGACAGATACCAACAAGTATCCGATGACTTGGCGCAATTTGATTTGTTTAAAGATTTCATAGTTGCTGATTATCATATTTTTAAATCGTTAATTTTTGCCAAAGTTACACTAGCCGAAGACGAATTTAGATTATATAAAACCTTATTTGACATTATTTATAAAGAAATGCCAAAACCCGATTTATACATTTATTTGTATCAAAACACCGACAGATTGATGCAAAACATAAAACGGAGAGGGCGAAGTTACGAACAAGAAATTCCTGCCGATTATTTAGATAAAATCAACAAAGGATATTTGGATTACATTAAATCTCAAACCGAATTGAATGTTTTAATTATTGATGTTTCCGATAAAGATTTTGTAAAAAATCAAGAAGATTATTTATTTATTTTGGATAAAATTCAAAAAAAAATTTTAAATCAATGATTTAAAAACAAAAGTTAAATTTTTGTAAATTTGTGAAACGTGTATATTTTTATTGCAACTTTGTTATTATGATTAACAGCAACTTAAATAATTTAAATAACTGTTGTTGCTTCTTAAATTTTGAGGAGTGACTTTTTGTACATTGATTTTTAAATATCAAATTCAATTAAACTCTTCAACCAATTGAGGAGTTTTTTTTATATTTAAAATCAAAGTTTAAAATCAAAGTTTAAAATAGGATAATTAAAGAATCGATTTTTAAAAGTAGTGCAAAAGATAAATTTTAAATTTATGAAATCAGAAAACCATTCAATATATCAATCAAATTTTTTGAAAAAAAAAATATATCTTAATAAAAAAAAGGCTAAATATTGGATTAACGAACTCTGCAATTGGCTTTTTTGTAGTCAAATAGAGTATGTTGATTACACTTTTTTCGAAAAAAAAGAATTGGAATTAATTTCAATATTAGTTGTTTTACTTTTAGAAGAAGGTTTTGATGAATTGAATTCGAATAAAATTGCAAAAAATGTATTTAAAAATATTTCAAAAATCCACGAAATTCTTTTACTCGATTTAAATGCTATATTGGAATTTGATCCAGCTGCTAAATCAAAAAATGAAATTTTAATTGCTTACCCAGGATTTTTTGCAATAACTGTTCACCGAATAGCAAATGAGTTATGGATACAAAAAAGTACAGTTTTATCTAGATTAATTGCCGAATATGCACATAGTAAAACTGGAATTGACATTCATCCTGGAGCAACTATTGGTGAGCGTTTTTTTATTGATCACGGTACCGGAATCGTAATTGGTGAAACCACCGTAATTGGAAAAGATGTAAAAATATATCAAGGAGTTACTTTGGGAGCTTTAAGTGTAAGCAAAGATGAATCACAGAAAAAAAGGCATCCTACCATTGAAAATAACGTAACCATTTATGCCAATGCAACTATTTTAGGTGGCGAAACAACAATTGGGAAAGATGCTATTATTGGAGGAAATGTTTGGGTAACCAATTCAATTCCAGAAAAATCATTGGTTTTTCATAAAAGTGAAATTATTATAAAAAACAAACAAGTTTTCCCAGAAGCATTAAATTTTAGTATTTAACATAACAAAAAAATTATGAAAGCAAATTCTATTTTAGAAACAATTGGTAACACACCTGTAGTAAAATTAAATCGATTATTTAAAAACAAAAATGTTTGGATTAAACTTGAAAAATCAAATCCAGGCGGAAGTATTAAAGACAGAATTGCAATGGCAATGATTGAAGATGCTGAACAAAAAGGATTGCTAAAACCTAATAGTGTAATTATTGAACCTACATCTGGCAACACCGGAATCGGTTTGGCATTAGTTGGTGCTGTAAAAGGTTATAAAGTTGTATTAGTAATGCCAGAATCAATGAGCGTAGAGCGGCGTAAATTAATGGAAATTTATGGAGCCGAATTTGTTTTAACTCCTCGTGAAAAAGGAATGAAAGGCGCCATTGAACGTGCTGCCGAACTGGTACTAGAAACTCCAAATGGTTGGTCTCCACAGCAATTTAACAATCAAGCCAATGTTGATATTCACAAAAAAACTACAGCTCTTGAAATTCTTGCCGATTTCCCTGATGGATTAGATTATATAATAACAGGCGTAGGAACTGGCGGGCATATTTCTGGAGTATCAGAGGTTTTAAAAAAGCATTTTCCAAACCTAAAAGTAATTGCGGTTGAACCCCAAGCATCACCAGTTTTAAGTGGCGGAAGCCCTGCACCACACCCAATTCAGGGCATTGGAGCTGGTTTTATTCCTTTAAATTATCATTCAAATGCTGTTGATTCGGTTGTTCAAATTAGCAAAGAAGATGCTTTTGAATTCACAAAAAATATCGCTAAAACCGAAGGTATTTTAGTCGGAATTTCAACTGGTGCCTCATTAGCAGCCGTTGCAAAAACTATTGAAAAACTTCCAGATGATTTAAAGATTTTGACTTTTAATTACGATACTGGTGAACGCTATTTATCTATTGAAGGATTATTTTAGTTTATTATACCAGTTATGTGTATAAAAATAGACTAAAAATAAAAATTTATTGGTTTATTTTATATGCATAAATGGTATTAGTTTTAAATCTATAATTTCTTGTCAAATTATTCGCTTTATAAACACTATTTTTGTTTTTTATTTCAATATGACTCTTTTAAGCAAAATCAATAATCCTAATGATTTAAAAAAATTAAACCGTACTCAATTGCCTCAATTGGCTCTTGAGCTACGTGATTTTATTATTGATGTAGTTGCTGTTAAAGAAGGGCATTTGGGGGCAAGTTTAGGAGTTGTTGAACTCACCATTGCTTTGCATTATGTTTTTAATACCCCCAACGATTTATTGGTTTGGGATGTAGGTCATCAAGCTTATGGACATAAAATTTTAACCGGAAGACGTGAAATTTTTCATACAAATAGGCAATTAAATGGCATATCAGGTTTTCCAAAACGCAGTGAAAGTGACTACGATACATTTGGGGTTGGGCATTCTTCAACTTCAATTTCTGCAGCTTTAGGAATGGCAATTGCGTCTCAGTTAAAAGGTGATGATAAACAACACATTGCAGTTATTGGCGACGCTTCGATAGCAAGCGGAATGGCTTTCGAAGGCTTAAATCATGCTGGTGTAACCGATGTAAATTTGTTAGTAATTTTAAATGACAATGCTATCGGAATTGATCCAAGCGTTGGTGCATTAAAGAATTATTTTACTGCTGTAAAAGAGGGAAAAAATCATAAATACAATAATATTATAAAATCTTTAAATTTTGATTATTCGGGACCTATTGACGGACACAACTTTGAGATTTTAATTAATGAATTAGAAAGATTAAAAAAAGTTAAAGGTCCTAAATTTTTGCACTTAATCACTACTAAAGGTAAAGGACTACAACAAGCCGAAAACGATCAAGTTTTGTATCATGCTCCAGGGAAATTTGATGCCTCTACGGGTGAAATTATTTTAAAAATCGAAGAAAATCTACCTTTAAAATTTCAAGATGTTTTTGGGTTGACTCTAGTAGAATTAGCAAAAAATAATGAAAAAATAATTGGAATTACTCCAGCAATGCCCTCCGGAAGTTCCTTAAAGTTTATGATGGAAGCATATCCAAAGCGAGCTTTTGATGTAGGAATTGCCGAACAACATGCAGTTACACTTTCGGCAGGAATGGCGACCCAAGGGTTGGTAGTTTTTTGTAATATTTACTCTACTTTTTTACAACGTGCTTATGATCAGATAATTCACGATGTAGCGTTGCAAAATTTACCCATAATTTTTTGTTTGGATAGAGCTGGTTTGGTTGGAGAAGATGGCGCTACTCATCACGGCGTTTTTGATTTAGCCTATTTGAGATGTATTCCAAATATGATAATATATGCACCAAGAAATGAAATTGATTTACAGAATATTTTATATACCGCTTCATTAGGATTGAAAAACCCAATAGCGATTAGATATCCTAGAGGTAGAGGTTTTTTAAAAGATTACAGTTTTAATGTATCAAATTTTCAATTTCAAAAAATTGAAATTGGCAAAGCAAAATTACTTCAAAAAGGAACTAAAACTGCAATTTTATCGACAGGTACTATAGGAAATAATGCCTCATCTGCATTAAAGGATATTCAAAATAGTTTTATTTTTTCACATTATGATTTTGCATTCGTAAAACCTTTAGACGAAACTTTGCTTCACAAAATTTTTTCATCTCATCAAAAGATTATAACTATCGAAGAAGGTACAATTAAAGGCGGATTTGGCTCTGGTATAATTGAATTTGCTACTTTAAACAGGTATAAAAATGATATTCAAATTATTGGAATACCAGATAATTTTATTGAACACGGAACGGTTATTGAACTTCAAAAAATATGTAAGATTGACATTGAAAGTTTAAAAAATTTATTTTTGAATTCCAATTAAATTTTTTCGAATTTGATTCAAACCCCTCCAAGCAAAAAAACTTTTTAATAACATAAGTTTTTTTGCTTGGAGGGTTTATTAGAATT
>JAYUFJ010000178.1:0-1944 GCA_043738775.1 Flavobacterium sp.
GATGGTATTTTAAACAATAAATACGAGTGGAAAAGTAACGACAAAGCCTTTAGAGAATGGAAAAACGGAAATACTCGAGAACCATTTATTAATGCAAACATGATTGAATTGCAACGAACAGGTTTTATGAGCAATCGTGGACGACAAAACGTTGCCAGTTTTTGGGCTAAAGAATGGGAACAAGATTGGCGAATTGCTGCAAAATATTTTGAAAGTATGTTAATCGATTACGATGTTCATTCGAATTATGGTAATTGGATGTACAATGCAGGTGTAGGAAACGACCCAAGAGATAGAAAATTTAATATAAAACGTCAAGCCGAAATGTATGATGCAAATAGAAAATATCAAAAACTTTGGTTAAATCCTGATTTGTTTTAAAGTTAAAAAAGAAATAAATATGAATACATTACGATTAATTTTAGGCGATCAATTAAACATAAATCATTCTTGGTTTAAAAAAACTGATGAAAACGTGATTTATTTAATGGCAGAAATGCGTCAAGAAACCGATTATGTAAAGCATCATGTTCAAAAAATAGTAGCTTTTTTTTTATCCATGCGTACTTTTTCGGATGAATTGAAATCTAAAAATTGTAAAGTGGATTACTTTAAAATTAGCGATGAATCTAATACACAGAGTTTAGAAAAATTGATTCAAAATTGTATTGTAAAACACAAAATTGAAAAATTTGAATATCAGTTGCCCGATGAGTATCGGTTGGACGAACAATTAAAATTGATTTGCAATTCGATAAATATTGAAACCGAAGTTTTTGACTCTGAGCACTTTTACACAACTCGTTTTGAACTAAAAAATTTTTTTGAAGGCAAAAAAATGCTGTTAATGGAAACGTTTTATCGCTCGATGCGAAAAAATCACAGTGTTTTAATGAATGGTTCACTACCAGTTGGCGATCAATGGAATTTCGACCACGATAACCGTTTAAAATATAAAGGTCAAGTTCCAATTCCTGAAGAAAAAAATTTCAAAAAAAATGTTTCTGAAATTGTTCAAGAAATAAAAAAAGCAAATATTATAACTTTTGGAAACATTAATTTAAATCAATTTTCGTGGCCAACTTCTCGTGATGAATGCTTGGAAGTTTTAAATTATTTTTGTGAAAATTTATTGGTTCATTTTGGCGATTATGAAGATGCTTCACACACCGACGAAAAGTTTTTGTTTCACTCAAGATTATCGTTTGCAATGAACTCGAAAATGCTTTCACCAAAAGAAATTATAGATACTGTTGTTGCTTTTTACCACCAAAATGAAGATACAATTTCAATATCGCAGGTCGAGGGTTTTGTTCGACAAATACTGGGTTGGCGAGAATATGTAAGAGGAATTTATTGGAAAGAAATGCCCAATTACGCATCGATGAATAAACTCGAAAATCACAATAAACTTCCAAATTTTTATTGGACAGGAAAAACCAAAATGAATTGTATGAGTCATGCCATAAATCAAAGTCTGGACGAAGCGTATGCACATCATATCCAGCGGTTAATGGTTATTGGTAACTTTACATTGCTCACACAAATTCATCCCGACGAGGTTGATAATTGGTATTTAGGCGTTTATATAGATGCCATAGAATGGGTCGAAATGCCCAATACTCGTGGCATGAGCCAATATGCCGATGGCGGAATTATTGCTACAAAACCTTATGTTTCCTCTGGAAGTTACATTAACAAGATGAGTAATAATTGCAGTAAATGTTTTTATAATGTAAAAGAAAAATTTGGCGAAAAAGCCTGTCCTTTCAACACTTTATATTGGAATTTTCTGGACGAAAAACGAGACTATTTCAAAGGAAATCAGCGCATGGCAATGATGATGAATTTACTCAACAAAATGAATCCTGAGGAATTGTATAAAATTAAAGTCAAAGCTAATGAAATAATTGATAATTTGGATCAGTATTAAAACCAAAAAGC
>JAYUFJ010000179.1:0-14973 GCA_043738775.1 Flavobacterium sp.
GTTTTAGCAATTAATGCTACTGTTGAGGCTTTTTGCCCAATTGCCACATAAATACAATATACAGGTTGCCCAGCATCGTAAAATTCTTTTTGATTCAAAATGGTGTCAATACAAACTGTAGTTTTACCTGTTTGACGATCACCAATAACTAGTTCCCTTTGCCCTCGACCAACTGGTATCATTGCATCGATTGACTTGATTCCAGTTTGTAATGGTTCGGTTACTGGTTGACGAAAAATTACACCTGGTGCTTTTCGTTCTAGTGGCATTTCAAATAATTCTCCTTCAATTGCACCTTTACCGTCAATTGGGCTTCCAAGTGTGTTTACTACACGACCTACAATACCTTCACCTACTTTTAAAGATGCTATTCTTTGGGTTCGCTTTACAGTTGAACCTTCACGAATACCAGTTGATGGCCCTAAAAGCACTACCCCTACATTGTCTTCTTCTAGGTTCAAAACGATAGCTTCCAATCCGTTGTCGAATTGTACTAGCTCTCCGTATTGAGCATTTGAAAGTCCGTAAACACGGGCAATACCGTCACCTACTTGTAAAACGGTTCCTACTTCTTCTAAAGATGTACCAGATTCAAAACCTGATAATTGTTGCTTTAATATTGCTGATATTTCAGCCGGATTAATTTCTGCCATAATATTTTATTATTATCTACCTAAATTTATATTTATTCCAGACCTTTGTGGAGTTTGGTTATTATTAATTATGATTGTATTCGGGTTTGTATTGTTTCTGTTTAGTCTATCTGAAAATGGTGTTCCGTATTTTTCGACTAATCTATCTACTTTTTCTGGATTTAAAGTCCCGTCTTCATTGATAGCTTTGCTATTATAAATGGCTTGAACAATAGTTTTTTGTCGGTTTTGCATTTCAATTTTCATTTTTTGACCTACAAATACTATTTCATAATAACTCAAAGTTCCTTGAGGATTTGAAGGCGTTCTCGGTTCTGCTCCAGAAATTGAAATAGTTTTTATAAAAACTAATTCTTCTTTTTGGTTGTTTAATAACGAGCAAGTTGAATCAAATGTGCCACAATCTTGGTATTTTATCCAAGGAGTTCCATCAATTAAAACATCACCTTTTTTAAATTTAATTTCCTGTGAAAAAGCAAATGCTGAAATTAAAAGTAGTGAAAGAATAAAGATTTTTTTTATTTTCAAAAGTTTAATCATTAAATTCTCTTTTAAGTTCTTGTAATTTGTTTGATACAGATGCGTTGTATTGCATATCGCCTATTCGTAAAATAAATCCTCCAATAATTTCGGGATTTACAATATTTTCGATTGTAATTTTTTTGTTCGAAAAAGTAGCGATTTTAGCTAATACTAGTTGCTCTAAATCGGGAGTAATAGCAATTGCAGTGGTAACTTGCGCTACTTGTACTCCATTGTTTTCGTCAAAAATGGCATTGTATTGTACTGCAATTTTATGCAAAATCTCAAAACGTTTGTTGTCATTCAATAATTGAAACAATTTAACAGTTATTGGTTGAATATTTGAAAAAATTGCTTCAAGTGACGATTTCTTAATTTCGATTTTTACAATCGGATTGGCTAAAAAGTCTTTCAATTCTTGGCTCCCTGCAATGGAAGCTGCAATTTGTTTCATATCGTTATTTACAGCCTCAGCTTTGTTTGCATCGGTTGCAAATTCTAATATTGCTTTGGCGTATCTAATTGCTGCTCTAGACATATAATTAGTTTAATTTTGCATCACCTAACATTTGTTCTACCAATTTGGTTTGCGATTCTTTGTTAGATAATTCGCTTCTTAATACTTTTTCTGCAATTTCTAATGACAATGTTGAAACTTGATTTTTCAAATCTATCATTGCAGCATTTTTTTCGCTTGTGATTGCTGCCTTGGCTTGTGAAATCATTTTTTCACCCGCTGTTTGGGCTTCTATCTTAGCATCAGCAATCATTTTTTCTTTAATTTCTCTGGCTTCTTTTAGCATTGTTTCGCGCTCGGCTCTTGCGTCAGATAATAATTTCTCGTTGTCTGATTTTAAGTTTTGCATATCTTTTTTAGCATTTTCTGCTGCCAATAATGCATTTTTTATTCCTTCTTCACGTTCGTTAACCGAATCAAGAATAGGTTTCCAAGCAAATTTTCTCAATAAAAAAATCAATCCAACAAAAATAACCATTTGCCAAAAGAATAATCCTAATGAAAAATCATTTAATAACTTTTCCATAATTTATGTATTATAGTATTATTAATTTAAATTGTAAATGAAATAATTTAAGATAAACCAAAGCTACAACCAACCGTTGCAGCTTTTAGTTTTCTGTTTTTTGTATTAAGATACTGCAAATAAAGCAGCAAACCCAATGCCTTCAATAAGTGCTGCTGCAATAAGCATAGCTGTTTGGATTTTTCCTGTAGCTTCTGGCTGACGTGCAATAGCGTCCATTGCTGAACCACCGATTCTACCAATTCCTAAACCTGCTCCGATTACTACTAATCCAGCTCCGATTAAATGAAGATTTCCTTCCATAATGTATATATATTTAATTAAACATTCAATTTATTTGCGATATTGATTGACAATTTTTTGATTTCTAAACAAATAAAAATATTAAATCAATAATCTGAACTCGTCTTTAAAAAATTTAATGTGCTTTTTCTTAATGGTGTTCTTCAACGGCCGAACCAAAATATAAAGCAGATAACATTGTAAAAATATAAGCTTGCAACAAGGCAACCAAAATTTCGATAATTGATATTGAAAACGATAACATAAATGATAAACTGCTTCCTAACCAACCTTTAAAAATAAACATTAAACCAATTAAACTCATTAAAACTACGTGACCTGCAAAAATGTTTGCGTATAAACGTATCATTAATGAAAATGGTTTTATAATAGTTCCCAATAATTCAATGGGTATTAAAATTATTTTCATTGGAACTGGAACGCCTGGCATCCAAAAAATGTGTCCCCAATAATTTTTGTTAGCTGTAAAAGTTGTAATAAAATAGGTAACTAAAGCCAAGCCAGCTGTTATTGCGATATTTCCAGTTACATTGATTCCGAAAGGAGTTAATCCGAAAATATTTAAAAACCATACAAAGAAAAATATGGTTAACAAATGACTCATGTATTTTTTATAATGCTTTTCGCCAATATTTGGAATTGCAATTTCATCGCGAACATATAAAACAATTGGTTCAAAAAAACGTCCAGCACCCTTGGCAATACCACCGTTTTTACCAAATGATTTTGCTAAACCACTAAATAATAAAAACATTAATATAGCTACAACGAGCATTGTTAAAACACCCTTGGTTATTGATAAATCTAATGGTTTTACATTTGTTGGATTTTCTTCTTCTCCATTTAATGTTCCTGAAGCGTCTGTTTTAAATATTTTTTCGTGGTGTAAAACATAGTAATTTCCGTTTGACTCAGCAACCGATTTACCGTGGTTAAATTTTGAAGATGAAAAAAACTGCAATCCATTATCCCAAAGAATTATAGGTAATGAAAAACCATAATGCGATTTTGTTTCTTCGTCTTCAAAAATTGAAAAAGAGTGGCCATCTAAAACGTGGTGCCCTATAACCTCTTGAATTTGAGTTTTAATATCCGCTTTTTCGTCTAATACTGGGGCAGCGTTTTCAATACTTGATTTAACAGGTAATGTATTGGTTTCATTTGCAATACCCAAAAAAGGTAGGAATGCAATTAAAGTAATTGTAATAAAATGGAGCGGTTTTTTGGAAAACACCATAATTTTGATTTATCTAAAATTTTACTTCTGAAATTTGGTGCAAAAGTACATTATTTTATTAATATGAGAAACTATAAAATTAATTTATTTTTATAGATTTATCAATTTTATACCTTTTTATTGTTTATTGTTTAGTAATCTTATTGTTAAGATGGTTTCTAATGCTAAAAATAGGGCAAATAGTATAAAAAAATCTTTTTTTTCAAAGGCTACGTTTTTAGTAGCCAATTTTGAAATTGGGCGTAACATAATATAGGCAAACCCCATTTTTATAAAGGTTAACAAAATAAAAACTTGCCCAACATTGTTTATGTTTTTTTGTTTTACAATGGTTAAAATAAATACTATTAGCAAAGTACAAATTGCAAAAAACAAATACAGGCTTGATAGAGGTTGCACCAAATGACTTTCAATTTCTTGACATCCGAAAAGGTAAAAAAACAATTTATGAAGTAAAAATGCCAAAAGTGTAAATGGCAAAACAAATAAAAGTGACCTGAAGTTTTTGAATTTCATTTTTATAATTTATTCCTGGTCGAATTTATTAATTTCTTTCAATTGTCGGTTTAAATTGTAAAATGCCAGCGCAACTCCTAGTAAAGTTAACCCTTTAACAAATAAATTGTTTGGATTTGAATATTTACTATCTAGAAAATTACCCAAGTATGAAAATGCAAAAATAACTGCACCCATTTGAACTGGCATTGAAATTAAGGCTAGCCATTTACTTCTTTTTTTCTTCGATGGGTTGGTTTCCATTTGATGTTGATTTTGTGCTGTTTCGCATATCGCAAGTCGATGTAAAAATTGCGCCAGGTTCAATAGAAATTTTTCCACAAATTACTTCTCCCGAAACTATTGAAGTTGCTTTAAGAGTAAGTAAATCTTCAACATTTATTTTTCCTTCAAATTTCCCTTCTATATCTGTATTTGTGGCTGTTATTGTTCCCTTTATACTTCCGGCTGGACCTATAACTAGTTTCCCAGTTGTTTTAAAATTTCCTTCTAAACGTCCATCTAGTCTAAAATCGGCAGGAGAATTTATTTCGCCTATAATGATTGTGCCTTCAACTATTCTGTTGGTTTTTCCTAGAGCTTCTGTATAATTTCCTTTTGTGGTAGTTTTTCCAAACATTTTTTATTTTTTTTGTGGAACATCGTCCGATTGCATTGGATCTAATATTGGAGCATTTTGACCCTTGTTTTTTAAATTTTCTTGCTCCATTAATTTTTGAATTGCTGGTGGAATATCATTTTTGGGTGTAATTTCGGTTCCCGATTTAATATTTTTATTGGAAATTACATCTTTAACAACTTCACTTTTTGGGTGTTGAATAGGTTCTTTTAAAATGTTTGTAATCCATTTTCCCGATTCAAATTCTTCTAAATTTTTTTTAATTTGAAGTACCTTATAATTTTGTGTCGAAATTACTATTAGTTGGTCTTTAATTTTATATTCCTTGTATTCTTTTAAAACTGTAGCTATTCCTTTGGCACTTTCTTCGGTTTTTATTCCGTGAATTACCAAAAAATTCTTGTCAAGTAAATATATATCGTTTGATACAAATAATTTTTCAATGCTTCGTTCTTTTGCAAATTTTGTAATTTTATCTAATAACGGTTTTACAGTTTGCTCTTCGGGAAAATTTATCGGAAAAATAATTTTCCAGCTTGAAGGAATGTCTTTTGTAAACGAAAGTGCCTCTAAATATGGAATTTTTGTAGCAATATACATTTCGGTTTCTTTACCCTCAAAACTATTTGGATAACTTAATGATACGTAATTTAATGCTTTTTTAAATTCGGTTAATCCTTTTAATTTACCTATAGTATTGGCTTTTAAAAGTTCAAATTTTGGTTCCATTTGTTCTCCATCAAATTGTTCAATAGCAGTTTCTAGAGCTGGTAAAGTTTCACGCAACAATCCGTTTTGATAATCTTTATATAAAGTGTCGTAAGCTTCTTCGGGTTTAGAATTTAAGGTACTTGTTGGAATCGAGTTGGTTAAAATTTGAGTGTACCTTGAATTCGGATATTTTGCAATAATATTCTCTTTCATTGCCAAAGCCTTTTCGGGATTTATGATTTCATAAATTTTATACAAGTTGTACATTGATGGTAAAACTAAGCGCTCTTCGGGATTTTGAACCAGTAATTTTTCTAGTTTATCAGCAGCCAATTGGTACTCTTTAAATTTTTCCTTATAAATAGTTCCTAATTGAAAATAAGCAAAATTTCTATCTTTATTCAAACTGTCCAACACTTTTTGATTTGTAGGAATATTTTTAATATAAAAAATTGTTGTGTATTTTTCGTCTAATTTTGTTTCTTTTATGTCATCAAAATTTGAGTTTTTTTGAGCTACTGGGTCATCAGAAAAGGTTTCTTTTTTCGATGATAAACGCCAATTTTCTATATAACTTCTATCGCCCCAAATTTTCTTAAATTCTAATTTTCCGTAAGCTACTGTTGATGGGTTGTAAAAATAAAAATCACTTGATTGACTTGCTACAAAATTAGTAGATGGTACCGGAGCATTTGATCTTGAACTGGTTTGAGACGCTTCTTGTTGAATTAAATTACTTGGAGCTTTAAAGTCAGAGATTCCCTGGTTGTTTCCCTTTGCAGATGCTAATTTATCGGCTAGAATTTTTGCTTTTAAAGCCTTGTCATCGGCAATTTTTAATTTATCGATAAATTTTTGATAATAGGCTTCTTGTCCTGTTTTTGGTAATGAAGCTATACTTAAAATGCTGTCGTTTTGTTGAGCAATATTTTCAAACTTAATTACGTCATCTAAATTTTCACGTTTTTTTGTAAATAATCTAAATTCACGCCCGCGACTATTTAATTTTGATAAAACACTATCATAGTATTTTCCTGCTGTAACATATTTGGCTTTATTAAAATAAATTGCGGCCAAATTTTTATAGTTAGTAGCTTCTAAATACTCGTCTTCTTTTTTATTTTTTAATGAAGCATTATAGTATTTTTTCGCAATTTCGAACTTTTTATTTTTATCGTAAAACAAACCCATTTGATGATTTAATATGTCTAAAAATGGTCTGTTTTCTCTATCTTTAAGCAACTCGTTAAATTTTTTCAAAAAAACAATAGTGTCGCCTTTTGCGAAGTCAAACTGTGCTGCTTGACGAGCATGAGATTGCATTACGTATATTCTTGAAGCTTTTCGATTCATATCAATAATTTGTTGATAGAATGCATAAGCACTGTCTTTTTTGCCTAAATCTTCATACAATTGTCCTAAAATAAAACGGTAGCGTGCTTTTTCTTCGTCTTGATTTGTAAATTGAGTTGCCAATTTTAGTTTGGCTATAGCTTTACTTTTATTTAGTAAATTTAAATAGGCTTGGGCTAATGTGGCATTTGCATCTGCAAAAATTTGATCTTTAAATTTAATTTCTACTAAAAGTGTATTTAAATTTGAAACTGCCAATGCATCATTGTCTAATCTCATATTGGTTTTTTCGCGCCAAATTTTAACTTCATAAATTTTATCACTTTTAGGATATTTGTACAACACATAATTAAAAGCTTCCAAAGCTGGAACAAATCGTTGGTCGTAATAACGGGCTTTACCCAACATTAAATGCGCTTCATCTATTTGAAAGTTTTTTTCGCTTCCATCAATATTCATAGAATGTTTTTGAATGGCTTTAGTAGCTTTTTCTTCAGCTCTATCAAAATTGGCATTTTTTGTTATACGTGTTGGGTTTTGATCCTGTAAAACTTGCATCCTTTCAACAGGAAGAATTTCCCAGTAGTTGTCTTTATATTTTGATTTTAAGTCATAGATTCCTTTGTCCAAAGCAATACCTCCGTTGTACAAAATGTTATATTTAGTAGACAAAGCGTGTGAATTTCGAGATATAAAATTATTCCTCGTAGTAGAACAAGAAATTAACATCACCAGTAAAAGTGAAGTAAAGCTTAACTTAAAATGCACATTTATCAAAATAAAAAGATTTCAAATTATAACTTAAAAAAGTTATATTTAGTATAAACAATTTGTAAAAATACATTTTTTTTTAAAGCTGAAAAATATATTGGTGCTTTTAAGTGCATTAATAATGAAAAAATTGATTTTAATTTATTTTAAGATAACTATTTATAATTTCTTCAAAACTTTTTTGGATGTACAAACAAATAATAGATACTTCGTTAAGGTTTTCTTTGTGTCTAATTACAAAATAAGGCATATATAAAAAAAGTTTCTGGCATTTATGCAAATATGTCTTTAAATTCGAATAAATTTAATTGAAGTTATTAATAGTTACATTTGTTATTAAAATTAATTCTTTCAAGAAATACAGACATGAAAAAAGTTGAAATAAAATGGTTAAAAGTAAGTGAAGCGCACGATTATCCAGCTGCACAATCGTACTTGAGTTTAGTTTTTGAAGATGCGAAATGCAAAGAAATCGTTGAAAAATTAGTTTCAAGCGAAATCGTATTTTACAAAGCCAAAGATTTGTTTCGAGCGTCGAGTTTGCATTTATTGAGTGTTTCTAATTCGCACGTCAAATCGGATCAAAAGAAAATAAAAAAAGGTGTTTGCTTGTCGCCCTTGCTATTGCATCGTGATACATTGAACGGAAAAGTAATTATCGCCGATGGTTTTCATAGACTTTGCGCTGTTTATTCTTTCTGTGAAGATGCCGATATTCCTTGTAAAATTGTTTAATTATGGGTGTTTTAATACAATTATTTGGAGAAGATCAAAACTTGACTATTTTACAAATGTCTTGTCGAGGCATTGTTGTTTTTTTAATAACGTTGCTTTTAATTCGAATTTCAGGCAGGCGTTCCTATAGTTTTCGAATGCCACTAGATAACATCATTGGTATTTTATTAGGAGGTATTTTGAGTCGTGCAGTTGTTGGTGCTTCTCCTTTTTTACCAATAATTATTACCTGTTTTGTAATTGTAATTTTGCACCGCTGTTTTAGTTGGTTAACTATACATTATAGGTTTTTTAATGAATTAATTGAAGGTAGCAAAATAATTTTGTATCAAAATGGCGAATTTATAAGTTCCAATATGAAAAGAGCTTTAGTGAGTAGGGAAGATATTATGCAAAACATTAGAAAATCAGCATTTACAGAAGATTTATCAAGCATTGATATTATTTATATTGAACGAAATGGAGATATTAGTGCTGTTAAAAAAGTTGTTATTAAATAAAAAATTATTGGATAATTGCTATTGATAACCAATAGTTTTCAGAAATTAATTCTGATGAAATTTTGATGTGTTTGTTTTTAACCAAAATGTTATCGTAGATAACTTCAAAAGATTTGAAATCCAAAAAGGCACCCAAACCAAGTGCTTTTGAAACAGCTTCTTTTCTGGTCCAAAATTTACAAAAATTAGTATCAATATTATTGGAATTTGTAATAATTGAAAGTTCGGTTTCAGTAAAATAATCACTAAAATCTAATAAATTTATTGGTTTAATTTCCTCTAAATCAACACCTATTTTTCCGTTTTTTATAAATCCTAAAACTACGTTGTTATTAGAATAGGATAAACTAAAATCGACTTTATCGTTAACAAATGGTTTGCTATTTTTATTGTATTGCAAATCATTTAAACTTAAATTATTATCTAAAAATATTTTTTCTAACAATTTTAATCCTTCTAATCGCTGTTGTTGTTTTTGTAATGTTGCATATTTTAAAATTTTATTTTGAAAATGAATTGGCAATAATGAAATTCTAAAATCAATTTCGAGTTTGCTATTATCAGGATAATTCATTTTGGAAAACATTAACATCATAACATAAAGTTTAGCCAAAATTACAAATTTCAATTAAACCTTATAGACTAACTTTGGTCAATCTATAACAAAATCGATTTTTATGAATGAACTAAGCATTGTAGTTGGGTCAAATCGTCCAGAATTTATAAAAGAAGAAACCTTAACTAGTATTTTCGATACATCTGTTAAAAATTTTCCAAATAAAATTGCACTTTATTTTAATAATGAACAAATAACCTATCAAGAATTAGATAATTGGACAACTGCATTTGCTTTAGAATTGCAATCGAAAGGGTTAAAAAGTGGCGATTCTTGTTTGGTTTGGTGGCCACGAGGAATTGAGTTGCACGTTGCAATTTTGGCAATTTTAAAATGTGGTGCTTGTTATGTTCCGCTAGATTTCGAAATGCCCGAAGACCGAGTTTTGGCAGTAATGAATGATATCAAATCGGATTTTATTATCACATCTAACGAATTTAATCATTCTAAAACTCTTGTAAACAAAATTTTATTTGATAAGGAAAACGTATCTAAATTTATTCCAGTAGCTTTAAATCCAAATAATTATGCCTATGTTTTATTTACTTCTGGAAGCACAGGAAAACCAAAAGGAATTCCGATTACTAACCGCAATATTTGTCATTTGGTACGGTCTGAAAATTCTGTTTTGAACGTTAATAATGCCGATAAAGTATATCAAGGTTTTTCTGTTTCGTTCGATATGTGGTGCGAAGAAACTTGGGTAAGTTTCCTCGTTGGAGCTTCATTGTGGATTGCCGACACCGTAACCTCTAAATCGATTGACGAATTGAGTACTATTTTACTTGAAAATGAAATTACAGTTTTGCACGCCGTACCCAGCCTTTTAGCAGTGATGGATTATGTTGATATTCCAAAATTACGTATTATTAATGCTGGTGGCGAAGCCTGCACGCAAC
Source organism: Flavobacterium sp. (assembly GCA_043738775.1). Lineage (GTDB taxonomy): Bacteria > Bacteroidota > Bacteroidia > Flavobacteriales > Flavobacteriaceae > Flavobacterium. Next base: position 10,479 of record JAYUFJ010000179.1, read on the forward strand.
AAGTTGTGAACAAATGGGCGGTTGAAGGTCGAGATTTTTATAATTCATATGGACCAACCGAAACTACCGTTAGTGCAACATTTGCATTACTAAAAAAAGGAGACAAAATTACCATTGGCAAACCATTACCAAATTACGGATTGAGTGTTGTTGACGAGCAAATGAAACCTGTAGCAGTTGGCGAAACTGGAGAATTAATAGTTTCTGGAATTGGCGTAAGCAACGGATATTTGAATTTAGAAACTTTAACAAGTGAAAAATTTATCCCTAAAAATGAATCTTTAAAAGATTTGCCCGGAACAATGATTTATAAAACTGGCGATGCCACTTTTATGGATTCTGACAAAAATATTCATTTTATAGGTCGTATTGATAGTCAAGTAAAACTGCGAGGTTTTAGAATAGAATTAGGCGAAATAGAAACTTTATTGAACGAGCAAAATGGGATTTTGCAAGCAGCAGTTGCACTAAAAACAGATTCGAATGATCAAGAGCAATTAACAGGTTATGTGGTTACCAAAAAAGATTTTATTTTTGATGAAGCATTTCTAAAAACACAATTGTTATTGAAATTGCCTACCTATATGATTCCGTTGACAATTCTCAAATTAGATGAATTGCCAAGATTATCAAGTGGAAAAATTGATAGAAAACTATTGCCTATTCCCGAAAATTATTTTAGTAATGCATCGAATGAATACCTATTAGAAGATTCAGATAATCTAACTGAAAAAACATTAAAAATTCTAAAAAATATTTTTGTAAACGAAACAATTTCAATCGATAATGATTTTTTTACGGATTTAGGTGGACATTCTTTATTGGCAGCATCGTTTGTAAGTAAAATGCGATCCGAAGCGAAAGTGAGTCAAGCCTCATTGAAAGATATTTATCAGTATCGCCCCATTTCTGAATTGATACAAAAATGGGAAACTTCAAAAAAACCTTTAGAAACGAAAGAAAAAGTATTCCATAAAATTTCTAAATCAAGTTATTATTTGTGTTGGTTGGCACAAAGTTTTTCATTAATTTTAATTTACGGATTACTAGCAACCGAAATATTTGTGCCTTATTTGGCGTATTATTTTGCATTATTAGAAAAAGAAAATCATATTATTGCAGCAATTGCCGCTTTGTTAATGTTTTGTATCATTCCGCCTGTATTTATTGGATTAGGTATTTTAGTAAAATGGATTGTAATCGGAAAATACAAAGAAGGCACTTATCCGCTTTGGGGAAGTTATTATTTTAGATGGTGGTTTGTGACTACTTTTCAAAAAATTGTACCAACTCAGTTTATGAATGGTACACCACTTTATGCAGATTATTTGAAACTTTTGGGAGTTACAATTGCACCAGATGCACAATTGAGTTCTTTTTCGATTGGTGCAGAAGATTTAGTAACAATAGCATCTGATGTAAGTATTAGCACCAATGCGGTTTTTGATAATGCTGTGATTATTGATGGGCAATTTATTCTTTCAAAAATTGTTATTGGAAATCACGGTTATGTAGGAAGCAGTGCCATTGTGGAAGGAAATTCAAAAATTGAAGATTGGGGTGAACTGCAAGATCTCAGCCTTTTAGAAGCGGGTAAAACAATTGGTTATGGCGAAATTTGGAAAGGTAGTCCGTCTAAACTCCTTGCTACCAGAAGCGAAAAAGAATTCTTAAAACCTTTGATTGTCTCTAAAAAAACCCGTTTTAATTACAAATTAATTTATAGTTTATTATTATTACTTTTCCCTGTTTTTATTTTAGTACCACTAATCCCAACTATTGTTACCATAACCGAACTTGATAATGCAGCAGGATATTTCGAATTTTATTATTTATGGGTAACTCCAATTTTAAGTTTGATCTATATTCTTATGTTTGCGTTATTAAATATTTTTTTATGTAAAGTATTACAAAAAAACTTACAACAAGGTGAATACAAAGTTTACAGTACATTTTATGTTAAAAAATGGATTGTTGACCAATTGAATTCGCTATCATTAATTGTATTGCATCCAATGTATGCAACGGTTTTTATATCGAGATATTTTCGTGCTTTAGGAGCCAATATTGGAGAAAACACCGAAATTTCAACGGCAAGTAACGTAACTCACCCACTTTTAGAAATTGGCAACAGATCTTTTATTGCCGATGCGGTAACACTCGGAGAATCTGATGTAAGAGGTCAACGTTTTTTTCTTGAAAAAACAATTATTCAAGACAATAGTTTTGTGGGTAATAGTGCCTTGATACCACAAGGTTTTAATCTTTCGAATAATATGTTAATTGGGGTTTTGAGTGTCCCACCTACAAATGATCAAATTGAGAAAGAAGGCTTTAATGATTGGTTTGGTTCGCCAGCAATTGGAATACCAAGACGACAATCAAGCGAAACTTTCGATGTTACTAAAACATTTTTGCCCTCTAAAAAAACATATTATTCAAGAGCAACTATAGAATTTTTTAGAATAATTTTACCACAAACGGTAATACTAATTTGTAGTATATATTTTATTGCATATGCTAGTGAATTATTGTACAACGAATCTTTAGGATTAATTTTATTGCAATTACCGTTTTATTATTTATTTTACATTGGCATCCCCGTTTTGCTAATTCCGCTAGTAATGAAGTGGATTTTAATTGGCAAGTACAAAGAAAGTAACCACCCAATGTGGAGCATAAGAGTTTGGTTAAGTGAAATGATAACCTCTACATATGAAGCACTATGTATTCCGTTTTTATTAGAGTATTTAAAAGGAACACCTTGGTTACCAATTTTTTTAAGATTGTTTGGAGTGAAAATAGGTAAAAGAGTATTTTTGAATACTGCAGATTTTACCGAATTTGATATGGTGTCAATTGGTGATGATTGTGCATTTAACGAAGACTGTGGAGCACAAACCCATCTTTTTGAAGATAGGGTAATGAAAATAGGTAAAGTAGCAATTGGGAATCAAGTAACTGTGGGTAGCCGAAGTATTATTTTATACAACACAAACATTGGTGATAATGTTACTATTGGTGGCTTATCTCTAATCATGAAAGGAGAAATGCTAGAAAAAAACACCAATTGGATAGGAAGTCCAGTGAGTAATAATTAAAAAAAAAATGATTCAATTTAAGAGATTTAAAACATAAACATAAAATTTAAACAGCAAAATAAGTCTCTAGTTCTTGCAAAGTTTCAGCCGATGTTTGAATGTCTTTAACTATTTCTCCTTTGTTTAATGCTACAATTCTAGAGCAAACTTCAACAGTATGTTGCAAATCGTGACTAGAAACTAAAACGGTTACTTCGGGGTTTAGGGCAAGTTCAGAAATAATTTTCTTTAATCGGCTTACGGTTGTTGGATCCAAGTTGGCAAATGGCTCGTCTAAAATTACCACTTTTGGATTTCCGATTAATGTAGCAATGATTCCTACTTTTTTCATATTTCCTTTAGATAAATCGCGCAAGTATTTTTTACTGTTTAAAATTTCACCATTAAAAAAATCGTTGTGTTTAGCCATAAGTGCATCAACATCAGCTTTATTTTGTCCGCGTAAATCACCTATAAAATAAAAATACTCTTCGGCAGTTAAATAGCCTATTAAAAAACTTTCGTCAATAAAAGCAGCTGTGAAAGGCTTCCAGTCTTCAGATATGTTTACTTGAATTTCGTTGTTAATAATGTTTCCTGTAGAGGGTTGAATTAAGTCGAGTAAAAGGCTAAAAAAAGTTGTTTTTCCAGCACCATTATTACCAACCAATCCAAAACTTTGTCCTTTGGGGATTACAAGACTGTTAATGTTTAAAACTTTTACTCCGTTATTATATGTTTTTGAAAGTTGATTTACCTGTATCATTGTTAAATATTAATTATAATTTTTTAATTAAAAAGCTTTACACTTTCTCTTTTTTAATTTTTTTGTTTGTAGGCAGCAATTGTAGCATATTTTTCTTTTTTATATACTTTCGCTATTATTGTAAACATCTTATTTTTAAAAGCAAAGCCTAAAATTCCTGCTGTTGCAACAAAAAATAATCCTGCATTTGGGCTTATTAAATAATATCCCAAGGCATATAAAATCATTGGTACTAATAGTTTTGGTAATGATAAAAGAACAGTTTTTAAATTAAATGCTTTTTTGTCTCCAAAAGCTCCTTTAGCTTGCGTTAAATCGATTGGCGTTTTAACATAAGCCCCAGAAAGTAAAACTAAATGTGAGTTTACTCCAATGTTGTAAATAGCTCCAACTACAATTAACAAATAAGTATGCCAACCAAAATATAGGTAAAACGAAGCTAAAACGGTTGCAATTATAGTTCCAATAACCATTAACCACCATTTTGAACTTAAATAATCTTTGTATTTTACATTTTGACTCATCATTAATTGATAGTATGAACTGTCCCAACTGGGAACAAATTGACCAAAAGTGAACAAAAATCCACCCGAGACAAATATCCCTGCAAATACTTTCATTGCCGGATTATCATAGGCTTTAATACTTC